>CAZZAQ010000792.1:0-2749 GCA_964652165.1 uncultured Bifidobacterium sp. | reverse complement strand
CCCGTTATTTTGCAAGGGGCCCTTCGGCGTCCTCACCCCTCATCAGACTCTTCGTCCGCCCGGTGAAAATCAAACCAGGTCTGGATGTTGTCGCGCTGCCCAAACTCCCGCCGCCGTTTGTCCTCCGCCAGCGCCTTGCTGCTGCCATCACGCCAGCCATGCTTCATCAGGAAATCGTTCCAAATCTCAATCTCCTCCGGGCCCGGCCGGCGGCCGTGTTGGAAGCACCATTCCAGGATCTCCTCGTCGGCGCCTCCGCCAAGGACCCGTTCGGCAAGGGCCGGATACTCGATGCCCAGGAAGCGGGTGCAGCGCGAGTCGAACCAGCTCCAATCGCTGGTGCCCAGATTGTAGCCGGGCGGAAGCCGGCCGGCGGCGTGCAGCCGAATCTTGTCGAGCATGCGCCCGAAGAACACGATGCCGCCGACTTTTTCGTAATCGCTTCGCAAGCCGGGGACTTTCATGACGAATTGCCCGCCCTATGTCGTCGGCGCGAGGTGCTCGGCGACTTCGGTGCGGTAGGCTTTGATCGCGGGAACCAGTCCGGCGACCGCGCTCAACGCCACCAGCCCCAGCGGCGCCCAGACGAGCACCGGGTGCCAGCTCAGCGCCTCGAGCACCACGCCGGTCTGCGCGCGAATGACTCCCGCCGCAGCTGTGAGGATCGCCAGATAGACGGCGAATCCGAGCGAGACGCCGATGAGTGCGATGGCGACGGCCTCAAGCACGACCGTCGCGGCGACGGTTTGGCGATGGGCGCCCAGCGCCCGCAGTATGGCGATTTGGCGGCGGCGTTCGTTCATCGAGTTGTAAATGCTGGCCAGCACGGAACCGGCGGCCACCACCGCGACCAGCGCCGCGACCAGCGCCAGCACGCGGTCGAACCAACTGATTTTGTTGAACAGCTCAGCCATCGTCGCGCCGATGGGCCAGGCGAAGGTGAGCCGGTCGTCCTTCTTGTTGTATTGCTGGTCGAGTGCCGGTCCCATCGCCGGGCTGCGCAATTTCACGAGCACCGCGCTGACTTCGCTGGACTTCTCGGCCGCGTGTCCGGTCATGGTCTGCAAACCTTCGAGGGGAATCCAGAGGACGCGATCGGCAGGCGTGTTCGACGGTTCAAGCACGCCGACGACCACGTATTCGTCCTCGTGCGCGTGGGCTGCTTGCTCGACGAAGTTCAGCCCATGATAGGGATGAAACCTGGCGCCCGGCTTGAGGCCCAGCTTGCGCGCGGCGAAGCTGCCGACGACCGCCTCGCGGAGTGTGGGGTCGAACAGTCGCCCGGGCTTGCGCGGAGTGAGGCGCTGGCCGGGCGCGTATTCGACGGCAAACATATCTGGGGTCGTGCCGACGATGCGGTAGCCGCGGAAGTTGTCGCCCATGGCAATCGGCACGGCCAGCGCGACGCCGGGATGCTTGCGGATGGCTTCGAGGTCTTTCGGCGCGATGTTCGCGGGCGATGCTTCGAGGTGGAAGACGGCGTTGAGCACCAGTTGGAGCTTCGAACTGCGCGCTCCGAGCACCGCGTCGAAGCCGCCGGTGACCTGCGTGAAGGTCCGTTGCGACTGGGCTTTGACCGCCCAGACGGCCATCATCAATCCCGCCGCCAGGGCGATGGAGACGGCCGTGACCGCGGTGGAGAGCGCGTGCTGGCGGAGGCTTTTGAGGACGATGCGGCCCAGGGTCATGGCGTGGGCGCCGCGGGTGCAGCGGCTCGGTTGAGGTCGGCGAGGGCCACCACGTGCTCGAATTGGGCGAGCACTTCGCGGTCGTGGCTGACCAGCAGCAGCGCCGCATTGTTTTCAGCGCAGGTGTCGCGGATGAGCTTGAGCGCGTCGCGCGCGCTGGCGGAGTCGAGGTTGCCGGTCGGTTCGTCGGCGAGGACCAGCCGGGGGCGGTTGGCCAGCGCGCGGGCGACGGCGACGCGTTGCTGCTGTCCGGTGGAGAGTTGTCGCGGACGGTGCCCCAGGCGGCCGCCCAGACCGACGCGTTCGAGCAGTGCTTTGGCGAACGACCGGTCGGGCCCCGGACCGAACGACATGCCAAGCAGCACATTCTCCAGGCAGGTGAAGGCGGGGAGCAGGTTGAAGGTTTGGAAAATGTAGCCCAGCGACATCGCCCGCACCCGGTCACGGCGCGGCTCGTCGAGCGCGGTGAGTTCCTGGCCCGCAAGCCAGATGCGGCCCGAGTCGGGCTTGAGGATGCCGGCGATCAGATGGAGCAAAGTCGTTTTGCCGAGGCCGCTTTCGCCCTGGAGCGCGACTTGCGCCCGCTCCTCGAGCGCGAAGTGCGGCACGTCGATGACGGCGCACGTCGTGCCGTCAGGGGCGCGAAACGATTTCTTGAGCCGGGAGACTTCCAGCAGCGGCATGGCGCAGTGTAGGAAGCCAGCCGCGCCGAGCCAAGCCCGGGGTTGGTACGTGTTCAGCGTAGCTGCGACCGTGAGGTCGCAGGCTGGATGCTCAGACGGGAACGAAGTCGATGCCAACGCCCGACGTCCAATGCCTCCGTCCCGCGACCTCACGGTCGCAGCTACGCTAGAAGCCATCTCATAAATGGTAGGGCGCGTCGCTCCGCGCGCGCCGAAGCGTCCCATGTTCAGTGAAAGTCAGCCTTTTTCCAGTCCCCGCGACGGCGCGCGCGGAGCGACGCGCCCTACCCCGGCAATTATGATATGAGTTCGAGTAAGAGTGAGAGTAAGAGTGAGAGTAAGAGTGAGAGTAAGAGTGAGAGTAAGAGTGAGAGTAAG
>CAZZAQ010000791.1:0-2750 GCA_964652165.1 uncultured Bifidobacterium sp. | reverse complement strand
CCTGATGGACGGCCTCCGGGTCTATCCGGAGAACATGAAGCGGAACCTCGGTTTGAGCCTGGGCATGTGGAACAGCCAGACGGTCCTCCTGGCGCTCATTCGCAAGGGCCTCACCCGGGAAGCGGCCTACGAACTGGTCCAGCGCAACGCGATGAAAACCTGGGCCGTCAAACACGCCGGCCGCGACGATGCCGATTTCCTCGATCAACTGAGGAGCGACCCCGAGGTGGCCAAGCGCTTCCGGCCCGGCGAGCTGGAAAAACTCTGCTCGCTCGACTTCCATTTCAAGGAAGTGAAAGCGCGGTTCAAGGCCCTCGGCCTGTGATACACTGCCAGCGTGGAACTGAAGGAACAACCGGCCGCCCCGACATTGGCCCGCAAGCTGGGCGACACAACGCACGTCTCCGCCTTGCTGCGGAAGGTGTGCCACCTCAGCGGGCTTCCGCCGGGAGAGGTCGGGCAATGGCTGCTGAAGTGCGCCATTGAGCGCGGCGCTCGACACTACGTCTGCGACTTTCCGGCTACGCTCCCAAGGGACAGACCCGAACTAAGTGACGAAGAAGTCGCCGTGGGTCTGTGCCTGGGGCACCACCTCTACAACGCCTTCTACTTGCGAGCCGCGGCGCAATTGTTGAGTTCGCCGCGTGTTGACGCGCAACTCCTCGCGCGTCTCGCGGAGATGGAGCGGGTCGAGCCGGTGCTCCTGCACATCGCGGCGGCCTGCCAGCGGGTGGACAATGAACTGCAACCGTGGGCGACGTTGAGGCGCGTCTTGCATCCGCGGCGGACCGTTCGCACGGACGCCCTGCCGCACTGGACGCGCTTTGCCATACTGCCGGGCCTGACGCGCGAGGGCTACGCGCCGCCCCAGTGGCTCTGGCGTCGTGAATAATCCGCTTCTCATTCTTCAAACGCTCGATCGCCACCTCGATCACCTGATCGAACTGACCCTCTACGGCCGCGCGGCACTCGTGCTGGGATTTCCGGCCCACGAGGCCAAACACGAAACCACCCAGGACGTGGACGCCATCATCCCCCTCGCCCGGCTCGCCGAGCTGCGCGCGGACGAGAAGTTCTGGGAGGCCCGCGACGCAACTAACGCCGAATTGGCAGAGCGCGGGCTTTACCTGACGCATCTGTTCACGGAGGCCGACGTGTTCCTGCTGCCTGATTGGCTGAGTCGCCGTGTTCCCATTTCCGGCTCGTTCAGGCACTTGAGCCTTCACCGCCCGGCGACCGTTGACTTTATTCTCACCAAAATGATGCGCGGCGCGGACCCTGAGGACCTGTCCGACATCGAGTTTCTTTTGAAGCACGAGCCGTTGAGCGAATCCGAACTGCGGACGGCCTTTGCCCACGCGCGGCTGCCTGAGATTGTGGAACTGCACGACGCTTTTCGCGCCGCGCAGCCCAAGGTGCTGGACATCGCCCGATCGGTGCTTCATTGATTCCAAACAACCAGACGACCCCATGGACTCAGACCCTGAACCGCCTCCTCCCAAGTCCAGTGATGACATTGTCGTCTTCATCATCCGCCGCGGCACGAAGTGCGCCGAGTGCGGCGAAGCGCTGGCCAAAGGCCGGTGGCTGCGCCTCGAGAACGAGCGGCCCCTGTGTCTCGCCTGCGCCGATCTCGATCACCTTGAGTACCTGCCGAGAGGGGACGCCGCCCTGACGCGGCGGGCGACGAAGTATTCGCAGTTACGCGCGGTCGTGGTGCAATGGTCGCGCACCCGCCAACGCTATGAACGGCAGGGCATTCTCGTCGCGGCGGCCGCGATCCAAAAAGCCGAGGAGGAATGTCTGGCGGACGCCGAGGTGCGCGACCGGCGCCGGCAGCGCGAGGCCGAGCACCGGCTGGAGATCGACGCCGCCTACGAGCAGGCGGTGGCGGAAGCACTCCCGCGCAGTTCCCCGGGTGTCCGGCGGACGAAGCCGGGCGCATCGCGGCGTGGACGTGCCAAAAGCACTCGCGCCGCGTTGGCCGTTCTGCCGCGGCGAAGGAATTCGACCCGCGGGCGTTGCGGCTGGCGGTTATCGCGCACGTTCGCCACGAGCACACCCGCTACGACGAGTTGCTTATGCGCCACAACGATCGCGAGCAGGCCCGCGCCGCCGTGCGACCTGACATCGACCGCGTGCTGGCCCGCTGGCAGCCCGAAGCGCCCGTGAGTTGATTGGCCTCGCGCTCAAGAAGGACTGGCCGAAGACGCCGGAGGAATTGGAAGACTTGCGCAAAGCGGACCCGATCATAACACTCAGTCCCCGAACCTGAGCGCGAACGACCACGCGATGAATCACACATAAAGCGATTGCCTTGAACTCACCCCAGTATCCTGTCGGCACCATCGCCGCCTACGGGCCGGACAACAAGCTTGCCACCAAGCTCGCGGTGTCGGTCTTCAAACGGCCTGGGGACAAGGAACCCGTCGAATTGCACCGCTGGTTTACCAACGGCGGCGACGTGCGCAACGACCCTACGATTGGCGCGGAAGTGGCCGAGTTCCTCAAACGCAACGGCGTGAAGCAGACGGTGACCGCCGACCGCATCATTGGCTGCCCGCACGAGGAAGGGAAGGACTACCCGCTGGGCGGGACCTGCCCGCACTGCCCATTCTGGCGGAACATTGATCGGTTCACACACGAGCCATTCGGCACTGCGCAGCCCAAGGCCGGCCGCAATGACCCGTGTCCGTGCGGGAGCGGCAAGAAATTCAAGAAGTGCTGCGGTCGGTAGGCCCGCGCCGAGG
>CAZZAQ010000790.1:0-2752 GCA_964652165.1 uncultured Bifidobacterium sp. | reverse complement strand
GCGCGGCATGAGCCGCGGGTGCCGGCGCGGCGGCGAGGGTCAAGCGGACCGGTGTCGACGCCGGAGCAGGCTGTGCTGGCGCGGCGTGGGCCGGCGCGGCGGGCGCAGCCGGGAGGGACAAGCGGACTGGAAGCGGCGCCGGGGAAGTCGGCGTTTCCAGTTGCGGGACCATCATATCCGCCTGGCAGGCGGGGCATTTGATTTGAAGGCCGGCCCAGCGCTCGTCGCCAGCGATGTGCTGGCCGCAGGTCGGACAGGCGAATTTGAATTGGCTCATACGCGGGTCAGAGTTGTGGCCTGACGGTCGGCCCGCCCAGCCGGGCTTGAAGCCGGGCGCGCAGGTTGAAGCTGGCGCGGGCCCGCTTCTCGCCGACCAGCACAGACCGATTCAGGGCGTGCATGATTGTGGTGAGATTCTGGACTGGAATTAGATACCCGCTCCTGTGGTTGGTCAAGAAAATGTCCGAATCCACGTTGAGTTTTGCCCTCCCGTCCGCTACACACGCCCCATGCGCTTTATTGGCAGCGTCATAGACCGGCTCCAGCGGCACCCCAAGCGGGTCGTGTTTCCCGAGGGCGCCGAGCCGCGGGTGTTGCAGGCGGCCCGGCAGTTCTACTCGCTTCGGCTCGGCGCTCCGATCCTGTTGGGCGATCGGACCCGGATCAAGGCCGCGGCGGCCGATCTGAACGTGTCCCTCGAAGGGGTGCGAATCATCAATCCGGCTGAGAGCGAGGACCTTGACAGCTTCGCCCGGCGATTCGAGTTGTTGCGCCGCTTCAAGGGGATCAAGGAACGCGAAGCCCGCGAGGCGATGCTCAACCCCAATTACTATGGCGCGATGATGGTGGCGATGCACCAGGCCGACGGGTTCATCTCCGGCGCCAGCGAGATCACCGGCAGCACGCTCCGGCCGCTGTTCCAAATCATCAAGGTCGCCCCGCAGGCCGCCACAGCTTCCAGTTGCATGATCATGGAGGTCGAGGATACCCGCTTCGGTGAGAAGGGCGTTATGTTCATGGCCGACTGCGGCGTCATCCCGGAGCCGACTGTGGACCAACTGGCGGACATCGCCGTGTCCACGGCCCAGTTGGCGCAAAGGCTCCTGAGCGCACGACCGCGCGTGGCGCTGCTCAGTTACTCGACCAAGGGCAGTGCCACCCACGCGAGCATCGGTCGTGTGCAGGCCGCCACCGCTTTGGCGCAACAAAAAGCCCGCCAAAAGCGGCTCGACGCGGACTTCGACGGTGAACTCCAGGTCGACGCCGCGCTGGTGCCGGACATTGCCCTGCGCAAGCTACCGGACAGCCAGGTGGCCGGGCGGGCCAACGTGCTTGTGTTTCCCGACCTCAATTCCGGCAATATCGCCAGCAAGCTCGTCCAGCACGTCGCCCGCGCCAACGCCTACGGGCAGATCCTCCTGGGCCTGGACCGGCCCGCGGCCGACGTGTCGCGCGGCTCCAACGCCCACGACATTCTTGGAGTGGCGGCCATTGTCGGATTGCAGGCGGTCGATTACCGCGAGCTGTATCCCGAGGCGGGCAAAAGACTGCCGGGAGAGTGAAGTGTGCCCTGAATGAACACCGAGACTCCGCGCGTCTTCATCGCCGCGACCCGTCAAAACGACGGCAAGACGACCGCCTCGCTCGGGCTTCTGTCCGTGTTGCAGAAGCGCTACCCGCGCATCGGTTACATCAAGCCGGTCGGCCAGCGTTTC
Organism: uncultured Bifidobacterium sp.; assembly: GCA_964652165.1. Lineage (GTDB taxonomy): Bacteria > Verrucomicrobiota > Verrucomicrobiia > Limisphaerales > JADJPG01 > DASTLJ01. The sequence continues at coordinate 1,037 of CAZZAQ010000790.1, read as the reverse complement.
GTCGAGATCGAGGAGCAGAAGATCGACGAGGACACGGTGCTGATGGACCGCGTCTTCCGGCTCAACTGCCCGCTGGTGGACATGAGCCCCATCGCGGTCGAGCCGGACTTCACGCGCAAGTACCTCCAGTCGTCCAACCGCGAAGCCCTGGTCAAGCGCATTGAGAAGGCCTTCGACCGCGTCGCCTGGGAAAAAGACTTCGTGCTCTGCGAAGGCTCCGGGCACGCGGGGGTCGGGTCCGTGTTCGACTTGTCCAACGCGCAAGTCGCCAGCATCCTCAAGGCCAAGGTCGTCATCGTGTCGCGCGGCGGCATCGGCAAGCCGATCGACGAAGTCGCCCTCAACCTGGCCCTCTTCGAGAAGGAGGACGTTGAAGTCATCGGCGTCATCCTCAACAAGGTCATGCCCGATAAGGTCGGCCTGGTGGCCGACTTCGCCCGTCGCGGGCTGAAACGCAAAGGGCTCGAGCTGCTCGGCGTGATCCCGCACCAGCCGATGCTCTCCTCCCCGAGCGTGGACTCCATTCGAGCCGAGTTGAACGCCGGGCTGCTCAATTCCGACGAGGAGATTCATAACCCCGTCGAGGAAGTGGTTGTCGGCGCAATGGGTGTCAACAACGCCATGCCTTACATCCGCAAGGGCGTCCTGCTCATCACGCCGGCCGACCGTGAGGACCTGCTTCTGGCGGCGGCGGCCGCGGTCGGCTCCAACGGCGCTCCGCGGCTGGCTGGCATCGTTCTCACCGGCGACCTCTCGTCCGGCGATAGGCTGCTCAAGATCATCCGCGCCCTCCCGTTCCCAGTCCTGCATTGCCGCGAAGACATCTACCAGGTCGCCTCAAAGGTTCACGACCTCACCGTCAAGACGCTGCCCAAAGACACCGAAAAAATCGCCCTCATCCGCGACCTGATCGCCGAGCACGTGGAGGTGAACAAGATATTGAAAGCGCTGTGAGCGTTGAAGCGCCAGCCTGGACAGTTCACAGACGTTTCCTGTGCCGAAGCGCCGGTCTCATTAACACCCCGCTTCAGCGGGGT
>CAZZAQ010000789.1:0-2757 GCA_964652165.1 uncultured Bifidobacterium sp. | reverse complement strand
CTCGCGCTTGTCCGCGCGGCCGTCACCGTCGGTGTCGCTGAGGAACACGATGTCCGGGCCGTGCTGGACATAGACGCCGTTCTTGTAGGGGAGGATGCCGAGCGGGATGGCGAGTCCGTCGGCGAAAACGCGCGGTTTGGGCGAGTAGCCCGTGGGCGTTTTGGCGTCGCAGTCGAACACGAGCACCTTGTCCTTCGCCTTGCTGGCGTAGAGTTCCTTCGCGGCGGCAGCGTTTTCGTTGGCGTCCACCGGATATTCGAGCGCGGTCATGGTCCAGAGCCGGCCCTGCAAATCCCAATCGACGGCGACGAACTTGCCGATGCCCTCGGACTCGGCGGCGACCAATTCGATCTCGAATCCGGGCGGCAGCGTGAACGACGCGCGCTCCTCCTCCGGCGAGAGCGGCGACGCCTTGGCGCCTTTGCCCGGCTCCGGCGCGCCGATGAATTTCTTTCCCGGCGTCGCGGATGGGAGTTCCTCGATGGAAATATCCTTCACTTGCACAACCGCCTTGCCGCCGCCGTGGACCTGGATGCCGAGTTTGCCCCAGTCGTAGTTCGGCAGGCTCAAGTCAGGCTCGTGGAAATCGGCCCCCATGACGCCGTTGATCCAGGTCGTCACGCGCGGGCCGTCGGCGCGGATGACGTAATCGTTCCAGTCGTTCAGGCGCAGCGCGGGGCGCAGCGCCTTCATGTCGGAGGGGGCCATGACCTTGTTGCGGCGCGACTCATCGTAGATGGCGCCGTACCAGTTCGGCTCGCCGAAGTCGCACTGGTAACCGGCCATCTCCGAGTTGTTAGGCACGCGCTGGCTGCGGATTTGAAAGCCGGAATTGATGAAACCGTTCGTGCCGGTGAGCTTGATTTTGAAGCGGACGATGAAATTCGTGTAGTCGCGCGTGGTGGCCAGAAACTCGTTCTGCTTGACCGTTTCGGCGAGCGAGCCGCCGGTGAGCGCGCCGTCTTGCGCGCGCCAGAGTATTGGATTGCCTTCCCAGCCAGCGAGCGTGCGGCCATCAAAGAGCGGGACGGCCTTGCCCTGGGGCGGCAACGGTTCGGCGGCAATCGCGTCGAGAACCGGCCAGGCCAGCCACGCGATCAGAACGAAGTGAGTGCGCAACGAAGTCATGCTCGGAGGAGAAAGGATTCAATCCGGCTTGTCCACGCCAAAGCCACGCTGCGCGTGTGGCGCAGACAGCCCTGTCTGCTGTTTCGCCGACTGCCAGTCGGCGATTGGCTCGCACGCCAATCCGCGTCTGGCTCTGGTCGCACCATCGCGGGTTGGCAACCCGCGATACAGCAGGCTGGGCAGCCTGCGCTACGACGCCCAAGCCACGCTGCCCTTGTAGCGCAGACAGCCCTGTCTGCTGTTGCGCCGACTGCCAGTCGGCGAGCGCCCCGCTCGCCAACCCGCGTCTGGTTCTGGTCGCACCCTCGAATTCAGAATCAACGTTCGTCGCTGCCCGTAGTTCGCTCCAGTGTATGGTTAGATCTTTTGTCTGCGTTCAATCAGCCTCCTCAAGATGCAAGCTATAACACCGCCGCCCGCCCCGCTCGAAGCGCCTGCCAGTAGGCCGACAACCAAGCCGACTCCGACCGCCCGATGTGCTCCGGCACCGAGGAGTACGATGACACCATAGACAACACCGAAAACGATGATCAGAATGTCTCTCTTTTCGATCTTCATGCGATGTCCTTTCATGGCTATGCGATCTGAGTCCTAACCTGCGGACCCGTCAGTATCTTGAGCTTTGAATCTGGAGAGTCGCTTTTTTCGTTCAAACCTTCAGCAACTCTTTCGCCTCGGCGACGCCCGGGGCGGGCCGGCCGTATTCGCTGGCCGTGACGCGGGCCAATGCCACGAGTTGGCGCCAGCGGAATGGGGCGCGAGTGGCTGCGAATTCTTCGGAGACGGTCCGATAGTACTTCTCGGCGTGCAAGGCGCCGTCCTCGCTCACCGCGTAACGGAGCAGGAGATCGAACACCGGACGCGGCGCATGGCCCAGTTCGCCGTAGCGATGGATGATGGCCCCGGCGCGGGCCTGAAGGTTCTGCCGGATGGCTTCATCGGCTTCCTTGATTAACGCATCGGCTTCGGTGGCTTTGATGCCGTCGAGGTGGTACTTCACCGGAATCGGCTGCCAATTCTGGAAGTCGCCGCCGCGGTTGGTGCGGTCGAGCGCGACCTGGAACGCGCCGAGGATGAGACACGCATACGTGTTCCGGGTGTTGCTCACTCGGGCCATGTTCCGCCAGGCGTTGGCGGAGTCGCACGCATGGACCCCGATGGAATCGCCATGAACGCTGCCGACGGGCTTGCCGGGCGATTCTCCCTGCGGCGTGCGGCCGTGGTCGCGCAAGACAAGTTGGTTGGCGGCCAGGGAAATCCCTTCGCCAATCGCATCCGGCGCGAAGCCTTCCGCCAGCGCGGCGGCGGCGGCTTCCGCGGCCTGCGAGGCGGTTGACGTGAAGAGCGTCTGACTCAGTTTTTCGACCCAGGCGTCGTCGGCTTCGCGTTGGCCGGGGGTGCGTTCGAGCAGTTTGTGTTGCTCCAGGAGCTTGGGCAAAAGAGTTTGCGATTCGGTCGACTCGGGGGAGCGCGACTGGGACTCGGCGCGCACGCAGTAGCGGACGGATTGGCGCAGGAGAGTCTCCGCATGGGCGCGCCCGGTCACGTCGAGCAAGCTCCACGCCCGATAGGGAAGCACGACCCGATGAACTTCCGTGGTGTCCTGCACCGTCTGGAGCAGGTAGTTGA
>CAZZAQ010000788.1:0-2762 GCA_964652165.1 uncultured Bifidobacterium sp. | reverse complement strand
GCTCGGCGACCGCGTGAAGCTCGACGGCATCCATTACACCGTCGTCGGCGTGCTGGAGGCGCGCGGCGCCTCCCTCGGCGGCGACCAGGATAACTTCGCCGTCGCGCCGATTACCGCCGCGTTGAACCGCTTCGGCCGGGCCTGGCACAGCCTGCGTATCCTCGTGCAAGCGCGCGACGCCGCGAGTTACGACGACACCGTGGAACAGGCCCGCGGCATCCTCCGCGCGCTGCGCCAAGTGCCTCCGGGCAAGGAGGACGACTTCGAGATCTTCTCCAACGATTCGCTCATCGCGCAATTCAAGTCCTTCACCTCGACCGTGCGCTGGGGCGTGGCGGTGGTCAGTTCGATTGCGCTGCTGGCCGCCGGCATCGGCATCATGAACATCATGCTCGTGTCCGTCACCGAGCGCACCCGTGAGATCGGCATTCGCCGGGCGGTGGGCGCGAAGAAGCGGGCCATCCTTACGCAGTTCATTCTCGAAGCGGTGGTGCTCTGCGAAATCGGTGGGATGTTTGGCGTCGTGTTCGGCGTTCTCGGCGGCAATGCGACCGCCTACTTCCTCAAGATGCCTCCGGCCGTGCCGATCGATTGGGTCATCCTTGGACTGCTACTCTGCTCGTTCGTCGGCATTCTGTTCGGCACCTACCCCGCGTACAAGGCCGCGAACCTCGACCCGATTGAGTCGCTGCGCTACGAGTGAAGGCTTGAGGGATTATCGAAATGGCGCCGAAGATTGCGATCCGAGCTGGGCGTGTTTTCGATTCCAGTGTGCCCCATTGGGCCGCAAGGCCGAAGCCGCTGAAGCGGCTCAAACTTGCGGGACCGATCAAACACCCGGCTAAAGCCGGGTATCCGTTTAGCGTAGCTGCGACCGTGAGGTCGCGGGCTGGATTCTCAAGCGGGAACGAAATCGATGCCGACGCCCAACTACGTTAAGCACTTGCAAAGCCGGGTGCTAATGAAAAATCCTCACCCACTCAAAAGCTCATTTGCGCCCACCGCGCTCGACGTTGGAAACGGTTGCTTGCCGGAATTGAGCCGGGACACTACAATCTGCGCATGGTCATCATTCGATTCGCCGACGCGAAGACCGAGCAACGCGCTCTGGGTTTCATGGCAGGCCGTTTTTCCTTCAAGACCTGGGAGACGGGAGAAACGGCCGTGCCTGAGCCGGTGCTGTCTTATTTGGCCAGGGAGGGCTTTGCGTTCACCGTGGAAGGCCCAGCCACTTATGAGCGCCTTGCGTCGCTACGAAATCCTGCTGCCGCTCCGGTTCAATGACGGCGAGCCCGTGCCGGACGAGCGGATTGGATGATCACTGTTCGAGGCAAGCTCCTTGCAACTGGACGCCGGCAAGGATACCATTCAGTGATGATTCTAATCCGCTTCAACGACGCGGCTGCCAAACGGCGGGCGATGGAGACCCTCGTGGGAGATTTTTCCTTCAAGAGCTGGTCATCCGGGGAAATGCTCGTCCCGGAGGAATCCCTTCCCCACCTCGCGCGAAACGATATTCCGTTCAGCTTCGAAGGCTCCTCCGCCTATGAAAAACTGGCGCCGCTACGAGGTCCTGTTACCAGTACGGTCTAACGACGGCGCTCGCATACCCAAGGCTCTCCTCGCCCAGACGATTCATGAATTGGAGGAGCGCTTCGGCGCGGTCAGCTGCGAAACCCAGGTCATCCACGGCCGCTGGCGCAGCGGGGCGCTGACGTTCCGAGACGACTTGATCCGGGTCTTTGTCGATGTGGAGCAGGATGCTGAAGTCCGGAAATTCTTCCGGGAGTTCAAGGAGCGGGTCAAAACGCGATTTCAGCAAGAGGAGATTTGGCTCATCCATTACGCTATCGAGCTAATGTGACGTCGGTTAGACTATGCTCACCTTCTCTCACGACGGAATCCAGTTTCACTACCAGGACACAGGTTCTGGCCTGCCGTTCATCTTTCAGCACGGGCTGGGCGCGGACGTAACGCAGCCGTTTGGGCTTTTCAAACCCCCGCCGGGCATCCGCCTGCTCGCCTTCGACGCGCGGGCGCACGGTAAAACACAGCCGCTGGGCGAACCGGCGAAGCTTCGTTTCGCAACTTTCGGAGACGATCTCCGCGCGTTTCTCGAACACCTCCGCATCGAGCGGACGATCCTCGGCGGCATCTCGATGGGCGCGGCGCTGGCGCTGCACTTCACGCTGCGCTGGCCGGAGCGAGTTGTGGGTCTGGTGTTGTCGCGTCCGGCGTGGCTCGAGGCGCCCTGCCCCTGGAACGTAAAGATGTTCACGCTCGTCTCGGGCCTGATCCGCAAGCACGGCCCGGCGCAAGGGTTGGTCGAGTTCCAGCGGACGCTTGAGTATCAGGAGACGCTGGCGAAGTGGCCCTACGTGGCCAACTCGCTGTCGCTCCAGTTCCAAAGCCCGCGCGCCGAGGAGAGCGCCGAGAAGCTGGACCGAATCATCCACGATACGCCGCATCCCGACCGCGCCGCGTGGTCGAGCGTGCGCGTTCCCACGCTCGTGCTGGGCAACCGGCTCGATCCGGTGCATCCGTTCGAGTATGCGGAGGAGTTGGTGCGTGCCATCCCCGGCGCGGAATTCCGCGAGATCACCTCCAAGTCGCTCAGCGTCGAGCAGCATGGAACAGACGTGCAGAACGCGTTGGATGGGTTCTTGCGGAACCACTTCTTCGTTGAACCGTTGAACCGTTGAATCGTTGAATCGTTGAACCCGGATATTTCACACGTTTTTCGCTGCGATAGTCCCCTCTCA
>CAZZAQ010000787.1:0-2763 GCA_964652165.1 uncultured Bifidobacterium sp. | reverse complement strand
TTCGCCACTTCGCGCGCCCAGGCGCGCCAACTGGTGCTCCACGGCCACGTGCGCGTCAACGGGAAGAAGGTGAACATCCCGTCCGCTCTCGTCAACGTGAACGATGAAATTACGATCAAGGACAAGATGAAGGAGAACGCCGTGGTGCAGCAGGCGCGCGAGGTGGCCAGCCGGCAGACCACGGTAAGCTGGCTGGAAGTGGACCGCGAGGCTCTCCGGGCGCGCCTCACCGCGCTCCCCAAGCGTGAGGAGCTGATCACGCCGCCGGTCACCGAACAGCTAATCGTCGAGCTCTATTCGAAGTAAAGGGAGGAAGGATCAATTATGTGGAGAGGTTTCCAGAAACCCAAGCGGCTGGCCTGCGAGGTCGAGACGCTTACCGACCGTTACGGGAAGTTTCAGGCGCAGCCATTTGAGCGCGGCTTCGGCACCACCATCGGCAACGCCTTGCGGCGCGTGCTGCTCAGCTCCATCGAAGGCGCCGCCATCACCGCGGTGAAGATCGAGGGCGTGCTGCACGAATTCCAGTCCATTCCGGGCGTGGTCGAGGACGCCACCGACATCATCCTCAACCTCAAGCAGATCCCGCTGCGCCTGCACAACCCCGAAGCGGTGAAGACCATCACGCTCTTCGCCGACAAGCCCGGCGAGGTCACCTCCGCCATGATCGAGACCGACGCCGACGTCGAGATCCTCGACCGGGACGTGCCCATCGCCAACGTGGGTGAGGGCGGCAAGCTGGTCATCGAGATGCGCGTGCGCATCGGCCGCGGCTACATCAGCGCCGACCGCAACTTCGACGAAGACCTGCCCATCGGCTACATCCCCATCGACTCGGTGCACTCGCCGGTGCGCAAGGTCAACTACACCGTCGAGGCCGCGCGCCTGGGCCAGATGACCGACTACGACAAGCTCACCCTCGAGGTGTGGACCAACGGCGCCGTCAAGCCCGCCGACTCCATCGGCCTCGCCGCCAAGCTCCTCAAGGACCACATGAGCATCTTCATCGCCTTCGAAGAGGAGCTGCCGCGCGAAGAGTCCGCCGCCGAGCGCGCTTACGACCCGCGGCAGGAATACCTCGGCCGCTCCGTGGACGAGCTGGAGCTCTCCGTCCGCGCCTACAACTGCCTGAAGAACGCCAACATCCGCACCATCGGCGAGCTGGTGCAGCGCAGCGAGCAAGAAATGCTGCGCACCAAGAACTTTGGGCGGAAATCGCTGAACGAAATCAAGGAGCTGTTGCAGCGCATGAACCTCCAGCTCGGCATGAAGGTCGACGAGCACGGCCGCATCGTCTGGCCGCCCGTCGGCGCCGCCGCGCCCGAGGGCGAGCAGCAGCCCGCGCAGTCGCTTTAACCGCGAGGCCCTATGCGCCACCGCAAAGGCTACCGGAAGCTCGGTCGTGGGCCGGCGCACCGCCGCGCCACGCTGCGCAACCTGGTCACCAACCTGCTCGAGCGCGAGCGCATCACCACCACGCTCATCCGCGCCAAGGAGATCCGGCCGCTGGCGGAGAAGATGATTACGCTCGGCAAGCGCGACACGCTCCACGCGCGCCGGCAGGCCGCAGCCTTCCTGACGCACCCGCCGGTGGTGAAGAAGCTCTTTGCCACACTGGCGCCGCGCTTCGCCGACCGTCCCGGCGGTTACACGCGCATCGTGCGCGCTGGCTGGCGGCGCGGCGACGCCGGCGACATCGCCATCATCGAGTTGCTGGGCTCCGAGCTCAAGCCCAAGGCCAAGAAGGAAAAGAAGGCCAAGCAAGCCGAGCCCGAAACGCCGCGGAGTCCCGAGACGCCCGAGTCGGCCGCCTAGTTAGTGCTCGTCGCGCGCGCCGGTCGCGCGCGCAGGTAGAGAAAGCCGAGCGCCAGCGCCACTCCCAGCGCGTCCCAGCCAACGTCCACAATCGAGCCTTCGCGCCCGCGCGTGTAGAACTGGTGCAATTCGTCGGCTCCCGCCAGCAGCAAGCCCAGCACCGCCGTGGCCACGGCCCAGCTCTTCCGCCAGCGCTCCGCCGCCTCCCGCTGCAGCAAACGCCACACCAGAAGTGCGAAAATCATGTATTCGAACACGTGCGCCGATTTCCGCAGCGCGGCGTGGAAGTTCCCCAGCACCCTCCGAGAAGCGTCGGGGTAGAGTTGGTGCGCTTTGGTCACCAACACCTGCGCGGTGGCGCCGCCGCTGAACGGCTCCTGGGAGAAGATCGTGATCAGCGACGCCCACAGCAGCGCCGGCAGGACGTAGAGGAGAAAAATGCGGCTTCGTGTTGTCGGAGGGGTGTCGGGCACAGGCGGCGGTGTTAGGACTTATTCCACGCGGTAGTTGGGCGCCTCGCGCGTGATGATGACGTCGTGCACGTGGCCTTCCCGCAGCCCCGCGCCGCTCACCCGCAGGAAGCACGCCTTTTGTTGCATCTCCTCGATGGTGCGGCAGCCGCAGTAGCCCATCCCGCTGCGCAGCCCGCCCACCAACTGCTCCACCAGAGCCGACAGCGGCCCCTTGTGGGGCACGCGCCCCTCGACGCCTTCAGGGATAAGCTTGCCGCTGCCGTCGCGTCGCGCCGTCTCGGAGTGGTCTTCGCCCTCTGCGCTCGGCTGCGGCGAGTCCTGCGCGTAGCGGTCGGCCGAGCCGGCGCTCATCGCCCCCAGCGAGCCCATCCCGCGGTAGGATTTGAAGCTCCGTCCCTGGAAGAGCACTGTCTCCCCCGGGCTCTCGTCCGTCCCCGCGAAGAGCGAGCCGATCATCACCGTCGAAGCCCCCGCC
>CAZZAQ010000786.1:0-2768 GCA_964652165.1 uncultured Bifidobacterium sp. | reverse complement strand
ACCTGTTCCCTGGGAAGCGTGGCGCCCGGCGGCGGCGCAGCCGTCACGATTGTCGGGCAGCCGGGCATGGCCGGGCTGAACACCAACCGGATCCAGCTGGCCGCCAGTGTTATCGATTTCTTCCCGTCGAACGACACCGCCGAGATTGTCACGAGTGTCGATCCCGCCGCGGACTTCGCCGTTTTCGCCGCGCCGCCTTCCAGCAGCGTGTTGTTCGGACAGAACTGGTCGCAGACCCTCCAGGTCTCCAATCTCGGCCCGAGCACCGCCGGGGCAACCCTCACCGCCACGTTGGCGCCGCAGCTTCAGTTCATTTCGGCCGTACCGTCGCAAGGGGCCTGCTCCAACGCCACCAATATGGTTCTTTGTGACCTGGGCAGCGTCGCGGCGACGCAAAACGTCTCCATCGCCCTCATCACGCGCCCGACCACGGTGGGATCGTTCACGAACCTGGCCGTGGTCGCCGGCGCGTTCGCCGATACAGATTCGTCGAACAACATCGCCCGTCCGAGGGTGAGCGTCGTGGCCAACAGCGACGTGGAACTCCGTGTCCGGGGCACTCCCGACCCGGTCTGGCTTGGCGAGAACGTCAGCTTCGTCCTCTCTGTCACGAATCATGGGCCGAACACTGCGACGGTCGTCTCGCTCACCAACTCGCTTCCCCTGGCGTTCAGCTTCGTCTCCGCCAGCGCGAGCCAGGGCGGTTGTTTCCTGGTGGGAAACACCGTCAACTGCTCGCTCGGCACCCTGCTGGCCGGCTCGGCAGCTTCGGTCACAATCGTCGGCCGGGCGGCCGCGACGGGCCTCGTCAGCAACACGGCCCGCGTGACTGCCGTGGAACTCGACCCGGTGCCCTCCAACAATGACGCGATCCTGCCCAGCCGAATTGTGTCCAGTTCCGGACGTTTTACCAACGTCACTTCCGTGGTGATCAACGACGAGGTGCCGGCGACGCCCTATCCATCGACGATTCAGGTTTCGGGACTGACCGCAGCCGTGTTTCGCGTTCGCGTAACGCTGACAAACCTCGTTCACACCTATCCAGACGATCTGGATGTGCTGCTCGTCGGACCTGATGGCCAGGCGGTCGTGCTCATGTCAGATGCCGGCGGTGAATTTGCGGTTGGAGGCGTGACTCTGACGTTCGATGAGGACGCTTCGTCGCCGCTGGCCGATTCCGCGGTGCTGCAAAGCGGAATCTTTCGGCCGGCCAACTACGAGCCGACGCCGGACGTCTGGCCGCCCCCCGCCCCTGCCGGTCCGTACGGTACGAACCTCGCCGTGTTTCGCGACACGAATCCAAACGGCGTCTGGTCGCTTTATGTCCTGGACGACGCCAGGAAGGACACCGGAAGCATTGCGGGCGGTTGGGGCCTGACGTTCTCGACGCTCGAGCCGATTAATGACGTGCTCGTCACCCAGACCCTTTCCGCCAATCCGGTTGGGGTGGCCAGCAACTTTGTCGTTACCTGCCGCGTCACGAATCAGGGGCCTGCCGCTGCCACGAACCTTTGGCTCACGAATGCCGTCAGTCCGGCGCTGAACATCGTCTCCGTCACTCCCTCCCAGGGCGCCGCGGCGATCCAGGGCGACGAAATCGTTTGCAACCTTGGCGCCCTGACCAGCGGCGGTTCCGCGACGGTCGTCATCCAGAGTGTTCCCTTGACGCCGACGATTTACACGAACCGCGTGACAGTCGGCGCGGCGCAGCGCGACTTGCGTTCCGGCAACAATGCCAGCGAGGTTGTCGTTGAGATTGAGATTCCGCCAAGCATCACACTCCACCCCGTCAGCCTCGCTGTCACGAACGGTGATACCGTAGTCTTCACCGGGGAAGCGACCGGCGCCCAGCCACTGCGCTACCAATGGCAACGCAATGGCGCGAGCCTTGCCGAAGCTACGAACACGACTCTCGTCCTGTCGAACGTCACCCCGAACAATTCCGGCCGATACCGGCTCCTCGCCGCCAACCGCGTCGGCGTGGCGACCTCCGACGAGGCGCTTCTCCGCGTGCTGGGACCGCCCACCATTTCAGACATTCCGAACCAGGAGATCGTCGAGGACACGGCGACCGACCTCCTCGGGTTCACAGTCGAAGACGCCGAATCGCCTGCCGAACTGATCCTTGTGCACGGGGTCTCGTCGGACACCAACATCGTGGCTGCCTCCGGCATCGTGTTCGAAGGCTCGGGCTCGAATCGCAACGTTCGCGTGACGCCGCTGCCCAATGCATTCGGGCTGGTCACCATCAGCGTCGTGGCGGTGGACCCCGATAGCAGCGTCACGACACAACCGTTCCTGCTCAACATTCTCCCGGTCAACGATCCGCCCGCAATTTCCGACGTGGGCAACTACACAGTCGCCGAGGACGCGCCCGCGGTGGTGAGCTTCCTCATCGACGACGAGACGCTGCCGGACCGCATGCTCTACTGGATCACTTCGTCGAATCCTGGGCTTGTCCCCACGAACAACGTCGTTTTCAGTGGCGTCGGCGCGGCGCGGATCGCCACGATTACTCCCGTGCTCAACGAGTCCGGCGCCGCGGTCGTCACCCTCTACGCGCAGGACGAAGTCGGAGATACCGTCAGCGACAGTTTTCTCCTCACGGTGGTCGCAGTGAACGATCCGCCGACGCTGAACGTCATCGACGACCTGGCGATCGACGAAGACTCCGGAGCGCACGAGTTGACGCTGACGGGCCTCACCTCCGGCGCCACCAACGAACTCCAGCAACTCATCCTCTCCGCGAGCTCCGGCAATCCCGCGCT
>CAZZAQ010000785.1:0-2771 GCA_964652165.1 uncultured Bifidobacterium sp. | reverse complement strand
GCCCAGTCATTCGAGTCGCAAGCGCATATCACGCATTGAGCGGAGTACGCGCCGCCAGTTCAAGGTTGGAGTTGGGTGGCGCGAACAGGCTCAGGAACCCGGACTCCATCCCGCAGATTAGGGAGTGCAAGGAAACTGGCTGGCCTTCCTTGGAGTGATGGAGTGCTGGAGTGCTGGAGTGTTGGAGTGGTGGGGTGTTGGAGTGTTGGAGTGGTGGAGTGATCAACGCCATTACTCCAGCACTCCAGTCCTCCGGGGCCAGCCAACTTCCACGGGGTCAGGAGTCCTGAGGCTACGCAAACAAGGGTGTCACCGCAGGTCGCGAGTCGGCCAACTCGAACGCTGACACCAGCCGCGCACGGGCCGCGTCGGCGTCGCTCGTTGTGGCGGCGTGAATGCGGCAAAGGACGTCTCCTGATTTGACTTGCTCTCCGGGCTTCGCGAGGCGGTCGATGCCCACGGCAGGGTTGAGCACCGTCTCCTGCGTCAGCCGCCCGCCGCCCAGGTCGCGGACGACCTCGCCGATGACGCGGGCATCGCAGTGGGCAATGAAGCCGCCGTGGGGCGCGGTGAGTTCGACAACCATAGGCGCGGTGTGATCGAGCGCGAGCCGGCTGCCGAACGCGCCGAGGTCCGCTCCTTGTGCGGCAATGAGTTCGTCCCACTTGCGACGCGGAGCGCCGGATGCCAGACACGCGACGGCGGTGGCCCGGGCATCGTTGAGGTCGCGCGCGCGCTCAGCCAGCACGAGCAGCCGGGCGGCGCACTCGATGACCAAGGCGTTCAGATCGTCCGGACCGCGGCCTTCGAGGCAATCGACGGCCTCCTTCACTTCGAGCCAATTGCCGACGGCCCGGCCGAGCGGCGTGTTCATGTCTGTGAGGAGCGCCTGCGTGCGCACGCCGCAGGCTTCCGCCAGCGACACGATGGAGTCGGCCAGCGCGCGCGCGTCGGCCTCCGTCCGCATGAACGCGGCGCAGCCGAATTTCACGTCCATCACGAGCGCCTGAAGCCCCTCGGCGAGTTTCTTCGACAAGATGCTTGCCGTGATGAGCGGAACGCTGGGCACGGTGCCGGTCACGTCTCGCAACGCGTAAAGCTTTTTGTCCGCCGGGACCATCGTTTCAGTCTGGCCTCCCATTGCGACACCGAGGCGCTGGACCTGGTCGACGAGCCGCTTCGGCCCAAGCTCCGTGGTCAAGCCGGGGATCGATTCCAGCTTGTCGAGCGTGCCTCCGGTGATGCCCAGCCCGCGGCCGGAAATCATTGGCACACGAAAACCCAGACACGCCAGCAATGGCGCCAATGGCAGCGACACCTTGTCACCGACCCCGCCCGTGGAGTGTTTGTCCACGATGGGCCGGGGATCGTCGGGAAACGCCAGCACGTCGCCCGAGTCGCGCATCGCCAGCGTGAGCGCGCGCGTCTCGGCCACGCTCATGCCGCGGAAGCAGACGGCCATGAGCAGCGCGGCCATCTGGTAGTCCGGGATGCGGCCAGCGGCGAAGTCGCGCACGAACCCAGCGATGGCCTCGGGCGGCAGCTCGCTGCCGTCGCGTTTGGATTCGATGAGGGACAGAAAGCTCATGGGCAAAGCGGAGTGAACTACATCCCCCCTAAATGGGATGCCTTTGGGCAATCCCCTGATCGAATCCCAAAGGGATTCCGACTCAAAGCCCAGGGTTGCGAGGGACGAGCTACCCTGGGAAACGGGGTTAAAGAGAAACAACCCGAACGGGGTTGCGGCTTGGCGTCGGCCAGGAGACGCAACCCCTTTGGGGTTGAACTCGCCGCCATTCTTAACCCAGGGTAGCTCGTTCCTCGCAACCCTGGGCTGGAGGACTCAATCCCTTTGGGATTGCGGAACAGCGCCCGGACTTCGCCCGAATTTCTGAAAGGCATTACTCCTGAATGGGGTTTGGACGGGGCAATGTCGAGCGGCTTCAAGACGAAAGTCCATCCGCCCTCACAGAAGACGTGCGATGTGAACGGACGAGCGGGAGCGCCGACAGCCGTGTTCGCGCGGTCGTGCCCCTGAGTCGATGTTCGCGCGGACATGGCTGTCCGTGCTCCTGTCGTTCCAAGCGTGTCCAGCCATTGGACACGCGCGATTGCCGGCCTCGCAGCTTGCATTCCGTGTTGCGATTCATTAAGCTGTGAAGCGTCGTAAATTGACCATGCGCGCCCACCCCTGCCGCCTCATTTGTCTCACCTTGTCCTTGCTGGCCTCGGCGGCGCCTGTGAGCGCGCAGCCCCAATCCGAACGATTCTGTTTCCGGTTGCCGCAGCGAAGGGAATTTCATTTCGAGGGCAAGCTGTCGCAGATGCAGTCGGCGGCGAGGCAGCCGCAATGGCTGCGGGCCTGGGCCATGGATGGCTCGACGAATTCAGTCGAGTTCGGCGACAGCGTGGTCCTGCAACTCCAGCCGGGCGCGAGTTTGGATTCGGTGGTGCGAGGGCGATCCCTGAAGCTGTCGCGCGTGGTGTCGTCGAACGTGTTCATCCTGCAGGCGCCCAATGCGGTCGTCGCCGTGTTGGAAGCCAGCCGGCTCTCGGCGTTGCCGGGGGTGGTGGCAGGCTACCCAATCGTTCGCCAGGAGGTTTCGCTCGACGGACTCTACGCCGCGCGCCCCAACGATCCGCATTTCCCGCCGCAGTTGGCCAACGTCATTGGCCAATGGTATCTGGAGAATCGCGACACGACCAACGGCGCCGTGCTTGGCCCGGACCTGAATGTGCGGGGAGCGTGGCCGTACACGCGGGGCGAAGGG
>CAZZAQ010000784.1:2327-2784 GCA_964652165.1 uncultured Bifidobacterium sp. | reverse complement strand
GGGCACACGGCGGGACTCCAGATCGTGTCCGTGGAGACTGCGAAGGGGCGGATCGTGCTCACGTCCGACGCGTCGCACTTCTACCGGAACGTCGAGCGCTTCCAGCCGGTTCAGATCATCACGAACCTGCCGGAGATGCTGGCCGGCTTCGAGACCATCCACGCGCTGGCGGGCTCACGCGACCGGATCGTGGCTGGCCACGACCCGGAGGTCGCGACGCGCTTCGAGCAGGTCGAGCCCGGCATCATCCGGATCGCCTGACAGGCTATCTGAGCAGGGGTGGGGGCGCGCCGGTGATCAGGCGCGCCCCGCGTCGGAAGGTGACGTAGGAATACGCCCACTGGAAGATCACCAGCACCCGGTTGCGGAAGCCGATCAGGAAAAAGATGTGGATCGCGAGCCACGCGATCCAGGCCGCGAAGCCGCGGAAGCGCACCCCCATCAAGCCGAGCAACAG
>CAZZAQ010000784.1:0-2317 GCA_964652165.1 uncultured Bifidobacterium sp. | reverse complement strand
TCGCCCACCGCCTTGCCTCGCCCGATCGTCGCGAAGCTGCCCTTGTCGCGGTAGCGGAACGCTTGACGGGGCTGGCCGGCGGCCGCGAGGCGGATATTGCGCGCGACGTGCCGGCCCATCTGGATGGCCGCCTGGGCTACGCCAGGAACGAGCTTGCCGTCCTGCTCGACGGCCGCCAGGTCTCCGATCACGAAGACGTCATCGCGGCCGGGGATCGCGAGGTCGCGATTCACCTTCACGCGGCCGGCACGGTCGAGTTCCACGCCCAGTTTTTTCGTGAGCGGACTGGCCGAAACGCCGGCGGCCCAGATGACGTTGTCGGCTTCGATGACTTCACCGTCGTCCAGCTCGACGCGACCAGCGGTAATCGACTTCACGCGTGTCGAGGTGCGGACCTGTACGCCGAGGTCGCGGAGCTGTTGCGTCGCGCTGGCGGCGAGGTCCTCCGGCATGTGCGAGAGGACGACCGGCGAGGCTTCAATGAGGATGACGCGCGCGTGGCTGGGATCGATTCGGCAAAGCTCGGCGAAGGCGCCGGCCAGCTCGACGCCGGTCGGGCCGCCGCCGACAATCACGAGCGTCATCAGGCGCCGGCGCACGGCGGGGTCGGTTTCGCACTCCGCCTTCTCGAAGGCCAGCAGCACTTCATGGCGGATGCGGATGGCGTCTTCCAGCGATTTGAGACCCGGCGCGAATTGCTCCCACTCGGGATGCCCCAAATAGCTGGTGCAACCGCCCACTGCCAGGACCAGGTAATCGTAGTCAAGCCCGCCCTTCTCCAGCATCACGCGGCGGCGGGCCAGGTCGAAGTCCAGCACGCGCTCCAGCAGCACAGTCACGTTCGGCCGGTTGGCGAGGATGCTTCGTATCGGCTGGGCAATTTCCGGCGCGGACAGGCCCGCGGCGGCGACCTGGTAGAGCAGCGGCTGGAAGAGGTGGTGATTGGTGCGATCCACCAGCGTGATTCGGGCCGCAGGGTGCCGGAATTTCTGGCAAAAGGTCAGCCCGCCGAATCCAGCGCCGAGCACCACGATGTGAGGGGTGTTGTCCACCGACATGGCGGCAGTCTGTGGCAGGTCCAGAATGCGGAAAAGCCCGTAAAACTGAATTGTTTGCGTGTTCTGTCGCGCTCTTGCTAGGCTGAACCCAGCATGAGTGCTGCCGCCACTGATCGTTCCGCGCTCGCTTCACGGGTCGAAACCCTCCTGGCCGCCACCCCGGTGACGGACATTCATACGCACCTCTACGACCCGGCGTTTGGCGAATTGCTTCGATGGGGCATCGATGACCTGCTCGTCTATCATTATCTCGTCGCGGAGTCGTTTCGGTGGCTGGAAGCGCCTTACGAAAAGTTCTGGGCGCTGACCAGGAAGCAACAGGCCGATCTGATCTGGGAGGCGCTCTTCGTCCGGCACTCGCCGATCTCGGAAGCCTGCCGCGGGGTCATCACCTCCCTGCACGCGCTCGGGATCGATCCGCGCAAGGGCGACCTGACCGCGCTCCGGCAATGGTTTGCGGAGTGGAAGGTGGACAACTTCGTCACGCGCTGCATGGAACTGGCCGGCGTGAAGTCCCTCTGCATGACCAACTCGCCATTTGACGAACTCGAGCGGCCGGTCTGGGAAAAAGGCTTCCGGCGCGACGAGCGGTTTTTCGCGGCGCTGCGCATCGACCCGCTCCTCGTCGCGTGGGGCGACACGGCGCCGCTGCTTTCGCGCTGGGGCTACAAGGTCGGCGGAAGCCTCACGGACCCAACCATTGGCGAGATCCGCCGCTTCCTGGCGGACTGGACGAAGAAGATGGACGCTCGCTACCTCATGGTATCGCTGCCGCCGGACTTTGAGTTCCCCGCCGACACCACTTGCGCCCGGCTCCTCGAAAGGGCCGTCCTGCCTCACTGCCAGGACGCCGGACTGCCGATGGCCCTCATGATGGGGGTCAAGCGGCAGGTGAATCCCTCGCTCCGCCTGGCTGGCGATGGCGTCGGCCGCAGCAACCTCAACGCGCTCGAACGGCTTTGCGCTGGTTTCCCGGGGAACAAGTTCCTCGTCACCGTGCTCGCCCGCGAGAACCAGCACGAGTTGTGTGTGCTGGCCCGCAAATTCCGCAACCTGCACGTCTTCGGCTGTTGGTGGTTCACGAACGTCCCGAGCGTCATCGAGGAGATGACCCGAATGCGACTCGAACTCATCGGCCTGAGCGTCACGCCGCAGCACTCCGACGCGCGGGTGATGGATCAAATCATCTACAAATGGCGGCATTCCCGACGCATTCTCGCCCGCGTGCTGGCGGACAAATACGCCGACCTCGCCGACAG
>CAZZAQ010000783.1:2293-2784 GCA_964652165.1 uncultured Bifidobacterium sp. | reverse complement strand
TGCCGGCCATCAAGCTGGGACCGCATTCCGTCACGCGCCTGATTATCGGCGGCAATCCCATCTACGGCTACTCGCACTTCAACAAACTGCTCAGCCAACATCAGACCGCCTGGCACACGCCGGAGCGGGTCGTCGAGCTGCTTCAGCATTGCGAGACCAAAGGCATCAACACCTGGCAGAACAGTTACGCCGAGCGCACGCTCTCGGACCTGGACCGCTTTCGGGCCGCCGGCGGGAAGATGCACTGGCTCTGCCTCGGCAAGCCCGACTGGGACCAGAAGCCGCAACTCATCGTCGACGCCGCCAGGCGCAAGCCCATCGGCATCGCCCCGCACGGGGCGCTGGCCGAGCGGCTGCATCGCAACGACAAGCTGGGCGTCCTCACCGACCTGCTGAAGCGCATCCGCGACACTGGCGCGCGCGTCGGCCTTTCCGCGCACAACCCGGCGCTCATCGAGTTGTCCGAGGAGAAGGGCTGGGACGTGGTGATG
>CAZZAQ010000783.1:0-2283 GCA_964652165.1 uncultured Bifidobacterium sp. | reverse complement strand
CGTGGATTATTACATGTGCTGCCTCTACTACTTGACCCGGCCGCGCGCGGAATTGCAGAAGCTCTTCAGCGGCGATGTGCCGCTTGGAGAAATCTATTTGCCGGGCGATCCGCCGCGCATGTTCAAAGTCATCCAGGCCGCGCGCAAACCGTGCCTCGCCTACAAGCTGCTGGCTGCCGGTCGGCAAATCGAAAGCCCCGCCCAGGTGCGCCAGTGCTTCGAGACCGCCTTCAAGAACATCAAGCCGACCGACGGGGTCATTGTTGGGATGTACCAGCAATTGGGCGATCAAGTCGGCGAAAACGCGGCGACCGTGCGGGAGATTTGCGCCAGGGCGTAGCCGCGATTCAACCCGAAGCCCAATTTTGAACCGCTAATCTTCGCTTTTCTTCGCTGATAGTGAGGAGGCTATCGAGCAGATCATTAACACAACATTCCAAGGGTTCTATTAGATGTTCTCAATTGTGCTAAAGTGTCCGCGCTGCGCGTTTTGCAGCGATGAGTTCGTATCGGGCTACAACGGCCAGTCGGATTCTCTTGCGCTGCTTTATCAGCGCGAGTCAACCGGACTTCTGAGAGTTGTTAATGTCAAAGACTATGATAACAGAATCCAGTTTGAATCAGGCGATGAGGCGAAAGCTCAGGAGCGAGCAGTGCGCGAATATTTGCTGGATGGAGAAATCTGCGTGGATGTCTTCTTAAAAAAGGAAGCCGACGCTTTCTGTCCGATCTGCAAGGCAAGGCCGCTTAATATCGAATGCACAGGCATTGTATGAACGCGCCCGGGGCGGGCGCGCTCCGGGCTTTACGTCCAACCGAGTCGTTCCCTTCTCCGTGAACTTGCTCGCATTGCTCAAGAGGTTGAACAGCGTCTGCCGCACGTTAGTCAGGTCATCCTTCATCAAGCCGATGTCGGCCGGACAGTTCACTTCGAGCTGATTCGCGCTGTTCGTCCCCGGCAGGGGTGCCAGACCGTCGAGCGGGGCATGCTGCGACCCTTCCAGGGTCGTGGCGTGTGGGGACGTCTTCCGGGGGTATCGTCGCTGCGCGCCTCAACCCCCGGCTAATTTCTGGCATCGCTCCGCGATGCTCGGCCCGAGGGTTTTGGTGGACCGTTGTTCAAAACCTGACTTGCGCCCGTGTTCGATTAGCGAGGATTAGCGGTTTCAACTTGGTCATCCCGGATCACCGGTCGATGGTGTTCGGCGGACAGCGCACCGCCGTGATGGCCAGGATGTGCAGGTGAAGTTCCACGAGTCCCAGTGCCAGCGTGTCCGCGCCCGTGATGGTTTCGTAGTGGTGGGTCTTCAAACTCGCGCGGGGCAGTGCGCCCTGGTCGAAGAACTTCAGCACGGCGAAGTCGGCCAACTTACGCGCGCGGTCGAGATAAGCCTGGCGCGCCGTCGAACGCCACGCCGCGACTTGGAGGCTGATCGCCTGGCCGAACGTGCCGGGCCAAGTGTCTTCCGCCTTCTCAGGGAGCGACTTCAAGTAGGCGTCCGCGGCCGCATGAATCAATTCGCGGTAGCCGACCTTGCCCGTGTTCTCGTAGCGCGAGACGCACATCATGCCCATCTGCGCCGTCGTGCGGCCGCCGTAGCGCGCGTTCCAGAGCGGCGTCGGCTGTTCCTGCGGCCGGGCCGTGGCCGCGTCAACGACGGTGGCGAAGCCGTGCTGGTCCCGGACGTTATGCGCCAGGGAGCAGAATGCTTCATCTTCACGCGCCGCAAAGGCGCGAAGCCGCGATGCCAGCGCCCCCGGCACCAGATGCGCCGCGCCGTCGCAGTCGATGGCGAGCGACAACGCGGAGTCGGCCCAGGCGTTGGTGTTGCCCGTGTGCGCTTCGATCAAGTTTGTCTTCGGATTCCGCTTCTTCTCAAAACGCGTGACCAGGACTTCGATTGCCTTGAGGAACTGCTCGTCCTTCGTCCGCGCGTAGGCGACGGCCCAGGTCCGGATGTAGAAGCCAGCATGGCGCGGAAAATCCATCCCGTCGTGCGGCGCGTGCTTCGCAAATCCGGCGTGACGGTCGAACGCGCCGGACGCCGGATTGGCGATTTGATGCTCCCACAAGCCGAGCGCGAATCGCCGGCTCGCCTTCGGCGCGACCTGGAAACAACGATCCCAAAGCATCCATGACCGGAAGAATTCGTGCAGCGCGTCGTCACCCTTCCAATTCGGCTCGTCGGCGAGGACGTTCCAGGAAAGATGCTCGCCCCACGGCAGCAAGCCCGTCGCAGGCGAGGCCGTGTTGTCCAAAAACCATTTCAACGCCGCGTCGGC
>CAZZAQ010000782.1:0-2786 GCA_964652165.1 uncultured Bifidobacterium sp. | reverse complement strand
CCCGGGGCGAGAGGCGTGTCCAGTCCGTTGCGGTCGCGCATGTGATTCGTGTTGACGAACAGATTGATGTGTCGGCGCACGGCTCCGGTCTCGTCGCAGACGCTGCGATGAAGCGCCGGATGACGCCGCTCCAACTCTTCCAGCACGTCGCGCAGGCTCGTCGCCTCCAATGCGATCTCCGAGGCGCCCGCGCAGCAATTACGCAGCGAACCGGGAATGAAGACCGTAATCGTTGGGGGGCGGGTCGCGAGCTGCGTGGGAGTGAGTTGGGGAGACATTGGGCCGGGCAGAGTTGGAGGCGCGTGCATTTTCGGTCCCGATTCAGTCGCACCCGATGCCACGGGGAGAGCGTTGTTGCGTCCGATTCATTTTCGCCGGGAATTTATGCCACTGCGGGCGGGCGTCAAATCTTCAGTTCACACCCCCTCCGGCCAGCGGCGCGTTGCTTCCAGCGGTTGTCCGATCTCCAGCAGGCTCTTCAGACTGGCCAAAATGAGCGGCCATCCGTCCGACACTTCTTCAATGAGCTTCGATTCGGGCTTATCCATTTCATGGAGGAGCGTCAATTTGACCATCTCGCCCTGTTCTTCGAGCAGAAAAGTCAGTCGTGAAAAACCTTCTGCTCGCAGTTCGGGCTTGAATTCCACTCGCCAGGACAGAACCAGTTTCCGGGGCGGATCAATCTCCAGAATTTCTCCGGCGTCGCCGACGCGCCCGTCGGGGATCATCAGCCGCCAGGACGCACCGGGCTTCCATTCGGATTCCTGCCAGGTCCCCACCCAATATTGGCGCGTGAATTCGGGGTCGGTCAGCGCCCGCCAGAGTTTTTCGGGAGTGGTCTTGATGTAGGTGACGTAAACGAATTGTGCCTTTTTCATAGTCATTTTCTCTTTTCTTCGAGACCCTTTTTCAGATCGCTCAGCGCCTGGAGACGGTGGCGTTCGTATTTGCCAATCCAACGCTCGTAGATCTCGTGCAACGGCATCGGGTTGAGGTAATGCAGCTTCTCGCGACCCTGCCATACGGTGGCGACGAGGTTCGCCTTTTCCAGAATCACGAGATGCTTGGTCACTGCCTGACGCGTCATGTCGAGGTGCTCACAGAGCTGACCCAGAGTCTGCCCATTGTTCTTGCGCAGTGCGTCGAGCAGCTTTCGGCGGCTCTGATCGGCCAGCGCTTTGAACACGGCGTTCATGACAGGCCCTATTATGCAACCATAAGGTTGCATGTCAAGCGTCCTTTGCGACGATTTTCGTGTCGGCGCCTCCATGCGAGCCACGGCGAAGAAAAGAGGAAGTGGCACCGCTCACGCCAGATGTTATGACAGGGGAATGAACACGACCGAAGAATCGCCCCGGCGAAGGCTTCGAACGCCCCTGGCCGCCGCTCTTCACGATGGATGAAGCGGTGAAGGCGAAGGTGGAAGGGCTGTTCAACTCGTAGCAGCCGACGTGAGGAGGCTCAAACTTCGGGTGGAGCGTGGGGCAGGCGTGAAAAGCCGGGAAAGAATTGATCCGGCTCACGCCGGATGCTACGAATAGGACATGGACGCCACAAGAAAGCTCGTCGGTGAAGGATTCGAAAGGCCGTGGCCTCCGTTAACCAAGAGGGATGACGCGGTGAAAGCGAAGGTGGAAAGGTTTTTTCGCGAACGCGATGAGCCATGAATGACATCACTCAAATCCTTCAATCCGTTGAGCGGGGCGAAAATTCCGCCGAACGGCTTCTGCCCCTGCTTTACGACGAACTCCGCAAGCTTGCCGCACACAAGCTGGCACAGGAAGCCCCCGGACAAACTCTTCAGCCGACCGCATTGGTTCACGAAGTGTGGCTGCGGCTCCTCGGGAACGAGAATTCACAATGGAACAGTCGCTCCCATTTCTTCGGCGCTGCGGCGGAGGCAATGCGCCGCATCCTGATCGACAGCGCCCGGCGCAAGGAGGCGGAAAAACGCGGTGCGGGCCTCCAGCGTGTCGATCTGGAGGACGTGGATGTGGCGGCCAAGGCGGATGGCACCACGCTGTTGCGGATGGATGAGGCGCTCGAAAAGCTCGCCCGGGAAGACCCGCCCGCCGCGGAACTGGTCAAGCTGCGGTTCTTCGCGGGACTGACCAACGAACAGGCGGCGGCGGCGCTCGGCATCTCGGTGCGGACAGCCAAGCGCTATTGGGCCTTCGCCCGGGCCTGGCTCCACGACGAACTGCGGCTTTCATCCGGCCGGTAATCTGGCGCTGCCAAGAAGATTGACCCGGAGTGGCCCTTTTTCGACGGCAAATCCGCATTGGATGAGTGAAGGCCCTCTCAGCAGTGGGGGCGGTGTGTATGAACGATAAACAAAACTCTCTGCGCAACCTTTTCAACGAGGCCGCCGAAATCACCGACGCCGCCGCGCGGGCTGAGTATCTCCATCGAGCCTGCGGCGACGACGCCAACCTTCGCCAGAGACTGGACGCACTGCTCAAAGCCCACGCCGACGCGGGCGAATTCGCGAGCGAAGGAGGAGGAACGAACATTCCCCCCGTCACTGAAAAGCCCGGCGACCGTATCGGGCGCTACAAGCTCCTCCAGCAAATCGGCGAAGGCGGGTGCGGTGTCGTCTATATGGCCGAGCAGGAGGAACCGGTGCGCCGCCGTGTCGCCCTCAAGGTCATCAAGCTGGGCATGGACACCAAATCCGTCATCGCACGCTTTGAAGCAGAACGGCAGGCGCTGGCGCTCATGGATCATCCGAACATTGCCAAGGTCCTCGACGCCGGCACTACCGACACGGGCCGGCCTTACTTCGT
>CAZZAQ010000781.1:0-2789 GCA_964652165.1 uncultured Bifidobacterium sp. | reverse complement strand
CAAAGTCCGGTGCAAGGTCCGGGCCCTGCGCCGGACCTTGCACCGGACTTTGCGGCCAACCCGGAACCGCGCCCAGCAGCAAGACCGCAACCGCACACCCGCAGGCCCTCGTCCCAAGACGAGTCCGGAGCGGCGCTGGCGTGGCGGACATTTTTCGATCTTCGGGAATTGCCGGACGCTGGTTAGACGAGGCGGAAAGGAAATGGCTTCGCGCCCTGAACCGCTTTTTCGTCAAAAGCAGCCCCGCGCGCCCTCAGGGGCTTTGTTCGGATTTCGGAACAAAACGCATTTTGTCGATTTGCGGCGTCGAAAATGTGATATGAGGCTCCAGTTCAGCATGGCCCGGCGCGTTCACCCGCCCGGAAAGAGGCTGCCTAGACTATGCTTTCATCGGCTTCAGGCCGACGAACCTTTTTGGGGAGCACAGACGTGATCAAATATTGCCTTGGGATTCTGCTGTGCCTGGCTGCTATTCCAAGCCCCGGGCAGCAACCCACTCCGACCGGTCCCCTGCAAGCCATCCCGGCGGTTGGGCTGTCTACGACCTGGTCTGCGGCCAACCGGGTTCTCAAACAACGAGTTCGCCCTTCACTTGATTGTGAGCCCAATCGAGGCCAGGTTGCCAGCCGGTCTGAATTCGTTTGCCGCAATCACGATCTGCCTGTATTTCTTGCTTCGAACAGGGCCATCGTCGAGCTTCGTCGCCGAGCGGCAGCGGTGGCGGGTGCGAGCACCTCGGAACCCGGCGTGAGGGCCGTGGGCCTGACTTTTGTGGGAGCCGACCCGGAAGCGATTTCAGTTGCGACGGAGAGCCTTCCGGGAAGGAGCCACTACCTGCTCGGCAACGATCCGGCGAAGTGGATCACGGACCTGCCTCACTATGCAGGAATCCAGTACAGTGAAATTTTCCCAAACATCGACTTGGTCTATTACGGAAAGGACGGGCACCTCGAATTCGATCTGGTAGTTCATCCTGGGGCCAGACTCGAGGGCGTAATTCTGAAATTTGACGGTGCTGCCTCGTTAGCCCTCGATGCCCAGGGTGATCTGATTATTGCAGTCGGCGATTTGCAGCTGGTGCTCCATAGGCCCATGGCATACCAGATCAAGGGGACCGAGAAGGAACCTGTTCAGGCCCGGTTCGTCCTGCTGAGTCCGGGGGAAGTGGGTTTTTCCCTAGGAGCCCACGATCCCGGCCGAACAGTGGTCATCGACCCCGTGCTTTCATACTCCACCTACGTTGGCGGCAGCAGCTTTGACTTCGCTACCGCCATTGCCGTGGACTCGAGTGGAAACATCTTTGTAGCCGGGAAAACGGACTCCAGCGATTTCCCGGGCACCGCCTTGTCCAACACTCCTAGCCTCTCCAGAGCCTTCGTGCGCAAGTATGATCCTGCGGGCAATCTCGTTTTCTCAAGCTACTTCGGAGGCATCGACCTGGGGGCGGTCACAGATCTGGAAGTGACTGCGGCGGGAAGCCCGATCATAACCGGTTTTACAGCCACGGGGAATTTCCCCGTAGTGAATGCGCTACAGCCGACCTTCCGCGGCCCCTACGACGCTTTCATAACCAAGCTCGAGCCCAGCGGCTCAGCCTTCGTGTTCTCTACCTTCCTTGGCGGAGACAGCCTCGAGCAGGCATGGGGGCTCGCCCTGGACTCATCGGAGAATATCTATGTGGTAGGGGACACGCGTTCGGAGAACTTTCCCGTCACCGCTGGCGTGTTCCAGTCCGCTAACGCAGGCGGCCAGGATACGTTTGTCTCCAAGATCAACGCCAGCGGCTCGGCCCTGGTGTATTCGACCTACTTCGGCGCAAGCGGCGGCGAGTTTGCCGGAGACATCGCTGTGGACGCCTCGGGCAACGCCTACATTACCGGCGACACCAACTCCCTAGATTTCCCTACGAAGAACGCCTTCCAGCCTACCTGCAGGAGCTGCGTGACGCCGGCAGCGGCTGCACGCGCAATCACCGCGGCGCGATCGTCGTGGTAGCGGTCCAGGTAAATATGGCTATGCGAATCAATCATGCGCACTCCTTGGGTCATGGCTGTGCCCTTGCCATGCTGCCCTCAACGCTGGTAGGAGGTTGAATGGCGTGGCGCCGGCCTGCCTCCAGGGCGCCCGTGAAGGCCTCAAGAATGGTGTCGTTGGATTGCCTGAGAATCGTGGTATTGATGCTGAGATGGAGCGCCCCGTCGTCCGCAGAGAGGAACACGCCGTGCTGGCCCAGGGTGGCCAGGAAGGGGGCGAGCGCAAGCGTCGGGTCGAGGCGCACGGGAAAGATGTTCGAGCCATGCGCAAATCGTTCTACCCGGATGCCTGGCACCGTATTGAGCCTGTCGATGAGCGCCGCGCCCTGGCGCATGGCTGCGGCAAAACGTGCCACAAACGTCTCGGCCCCGTGCAAGGCCAGGGCTGCGGCCAGGCTAGCTGAGGCTAAGCCACCGCCAAACATGCGGCGGTCATGATACAGGTCATGCAGAGTGGTAGCAGAACCTGCCAGGATGGCCCCGAACGGGGCGCCAAAATACTTGTACAGAGACACATACACCGTGTCAAAATGCGCCGCGTACTGCGGCGGGGAAATGCCGGTGGCGGCAGACATCATATACAGCCGCGCCCCATCCAGGTGGGTTGGGATACCCTGCGCCTGACAGTAGCTGGTGATGGCCACTAGCATGTCGTAAGGGACGATCTGGCCATGCTGACGGCGCACCGGGCTCTCCAGCATCACCGCTCCCAGCGCATTAGACACTCTCCCCGTCAGCGCCAGGTGCACGGCTTCT
>CAZZAQ010000780.1:0-2790 GCA_964652165.1 uncultured Bifidobacterium sp. | reverse complement strand
CGGGCAGCGGATACGTGCCTTCCATTTCGAGCGGGTTCTGCGTGGCGAGGACGAAAAAGGGCGGTTCCAGCTTGTGGCGCGTGCCGGCGACGGTGACGGCCTTCTCCTGCATGGCTTCGAGCAGCGCGGATTGCGTCTTGGGCGTGGCGCGATTGATTTCGTCAGCCAGCAGGACTTGCGTGAAGACGGGGCCTTTCTGGAACGAAAACGTTTTCCGGCCGGCCTCGTCCTCGACGACGACTCGCGTGCCGATGATATCGGAGGGCATCAGGTCGGGCGTGAACTGGATGCGCGAGAAGACGCAATCGACGGCGTTGGCCAGCGTGCTGACGAGCATCGTCTTGCCGATGCCGGGCACGCCTTCCAGGAGAACGTGACCTCCGGCAAAGAGACCCGTGAGGACGTCCGCGATGAGTCGGTTGTGGCCGACGATGACCTTGGAAATTTCCTTGTGGATGCGCTGGAAGGAATCGACGAAAGCTTTGGCGGATTGCTCGAAGTTGGTTTGCATGCGTTAGAGTAAGACAACGTGGATTGGGAAAAGTTGCGGGGCGGGGCGTGTTTCGTGTTCCGTGTTTCGTGTCGAGAGAGGTTATGGTTCGGGCAAGGGACGTTTTCGAGCAATTCGGCCAAATCAGGCGAGTCCGATGTGTTAGGTCGCATAGTTCACAGTCGTATTGATTGCCGAAGCGCCGGTCTCATTAACACCCCGCTTCAGCGGGGTGTATGCGCGTCGGATAGCGTCGAAACCGTTTCAACGGTTTCGACAGGATGTGAAAAACCGTTGAAACGGTTTCTCCTCCCGGCCCGGCCCGACACCCCGCTTAAGCGGGGTGTTAATGAGAGCGGCGGGAGCGTCGCCCTCGTGCAGGGCAAAACCACGAGTGGGAGACACCGACTTCACACATTCCGCGTAGGTCATTTCGCCTGGCCTCCATCCGAAGTCACGCAACACGCAACACGGACCACGCCACACCCCGTCGCCGCCCGTCACTCGCCCGCCCCGCCTACTCCTGCGGTCGAATCGCCTGGAAGTAGCGCTTCACGTGATACCGGTGGCTGAGCGGGACGTTTTCCTTCTCGATGACTTCCTCGGCGGCGGCAGCGTAGCTGGCGTGAAGTTCCTTGGCGGTGAGTTTGCTCTGGGACAATTGGCCGTCGGTTATCTCGGTTTCGGTCTCGGTCGGACCCTGGCCTGCCTGGCCGGAAATCTGCAGCATTTGCTTGTAGGAATCGGCGAGGCGGCTCGGATCGCCGAACGGATCGCCGCTGGCGGCAGTGCCTGCCTTCAGGCCGCCCTTGCCCTTGCTGAACGTTTTTGGAGCCAGCGTGTAGCCGAGCTGTTTGTTGTCGCACTGGCCGAGGCAGGCTTTGCACAGGCCAAGCTTGTTGCAAGCGGACTTCATCCCCTGGCACTTCTTGAGCAGGCCAAGCTTGTCGGACATCCCCTTGCAGGCGGACTTGAACCCGTCGGAGTCGGATTTCTCCAGGGACTCCGAAGCCTGCGCCAGATCGCCGCTGAACGAGTCGCCGCTCTTCTTCTTGCCGAGCTTGGCGGAGGCAGCGCCGAGTTGGGCGGCCAATTTCTTTTGGTCCTCCTTCGAGAGTTTTTTTTCGGCGACCTTGTCGCCCAGGTTCTTGAGTTCCTCGGCGGCCTTGTCGAACTGTTTTTCCTTCATCGCCTTGGCGGCGTCCAGGGTGGCGGCGCTGGCGCTGAGGTGCGGCACCATCGAGTTCATCTCCGATTCGAGATTCTCGACACCCAGCTCGGCGAGCTTGGAGCGCAGGTTTTCATCGAGCCGGCCCAATTGCAGCATGACATCGCGCTCGGCGATTTCGCCGCGCTCGAATTGCTTCCGAATGTCCTCCAGTTTTTTGAGGACCTCTTGCACGTCCTCCGGGAGGTCCTGCTTTGCCTGAAGCTCCTGCTTCAGTTCCTCGAGTTGTTGGAGCTGGGCCAGCTTGACCGGATCAGTCGCGGCGGTCTGTTTCGCCGGCGCCATCGAGGGAACGAGGAAGCTGAACACGAAAAGCCCCAGCGCCAGGGGCAACGCCAGCGCATAGCGCGGCCACTGCATGCCGAGGACCTTGCGGCAGTCCAGCCGCTCCGCGTGGCCGATGGCATCGCGAATTTGCACGCGGTGCGCCTCGCTCAGGTCGCGCAATTCGAGGAATTCCCACGCGCTGCTCACGCGATCCTTCAGGTGGGCTTGCTCGTCGAAGGTCAGCGCGCTGTGCACGCGCTCGCCCAAACCAAGCAGGCCAAGGAACACGGCGAAAATGACCGCTCCGCACACGGCGGCGAGGGAGAAGAAGACACTTGTGCGCCCTTGGTTCCAGCGCTGATCCGCCGCCACGAAGAGCGCCGCAGCCGGCAGCGCCACCAACAAAGCCCACATCAGCCAATGGCAGGCTGTCCTGAAGAAAAGCCTCCTCCGCACCCGGGCGAGCAACCCCGCCAGTATCTCCCGCTCAGTTCGTTCACTCATAGGCCCGCTCCACTTTTCGATTTGCGCCGCCGTCGCGGCGCAGGATTTTGGACTCTTGCAGACGGCGAACAGTCTGTTTGACGCCACAGGCTACCAGATGTTCGGAAAATGCAAACGCCAAATTAGCGAAAAGGTTGCGCGGGGGTGCATGACAGAATTCTTCAAACCTGCCAGTGGAGCGCTTTTCAGGAGCGGCTTCGGCTTCGATGCTTCGTTGGCTTCGTTTCCTTCTGTGCATCGTTCCACGCCGGCGGGGCGGGGTCCGGAATCGAACAGAAGCAAACGAAGGAAACGAAGAAGG
>CAZZAQ010000779.1:0-2808 GCA_964652165.1 uncultured Bifidobacterium sp. | reverse complement strand
AGCCTCGACGCGCCCACCCAACAGGTGCTCATCGAAGCGCGGCTGCTTGACTCCTCCCGCAACCCCAGCACCGTCAAAGGCATCGACTGGTCGTGCACGCTGGAAAACCAGAAGTTCGTGTTCGGCAACAACACTGTCCCCGGCACGCCGAACTCCCTTGTCTCGCCCCCGCCGCGCCTCCTGGCCGATACGGTCAAGGGCTTGAACCCAAGCACGTTTTTCCTCGATGCTGACGGCCTGAGCGCAGCGCTCTCGTTCTTCAACAAGGACACCGAAACCGAAGTGGTCGCCACGCCCCGAGCGGTCATGCTCGACAACACGACCGCCACGCTCTCCGTCACGCGCGCCTTCCCGATCTTCAACATCACCCCCGGCTCGGCCAACTCGCCCGCCGGCTCGAGCATCCTGTACACCAACCTCGGCACCATCCTCCACGTCACCCCGCGCATCGCCGCCGACAACCACATCACTCTCCGGGTCGTGCCTGAAGTCTCCAACATCGACGGCAAGGATCAGCAGGTCCTGAATGGCGCGGTCAACTCCGCCAACATCTACGCCATCCGCCGCATGGATACCTCCGTCACCATCCCCAGCGGCAACACTCTTGTCATGGGGGGACTCATCAACGACAGCAAGTCCAAGAGCTACTCCAAAGTCCCCCTCCTGGGTGACATTCCGGGTTTGAGCAAGATTTTCGGCAAAGAGACCAAATCCAGGAACAAGAACAACCTGCTCATCTTCCTCACACCCACTATTGTCGAGGACGGCGACTTCCAAACCACCGGCAGCGGCCGCGACTTCATGCAGACGCGCCTGGCCGAGCGGCCCGAGGCGCCGGAGAAGGCCATCGACAGCGCCAGGCCGTACGACTGGAGCAAGCCAAACAACTAGGCCGCTTGCCGCTTCGCGCATTTTGAGCTACACACCACAGAGTCCACTTGTATGAATAAACTCCATCTCACATCGCTCAAGCTCGCCGCCTTCGCGGTGGCGGGCCTTCTCCTGGGCAGCTCGGCAACGCGCGCCCAGACTCCACCCTCGCCCGTGGGCGACTGGGACCTCGTGTACAGCGGCAGCCAGAAGGGCCTCGCCCTCCTCACGTTCAACTCGGACAATACCCTGACGGGCTATGAAATTGTCCGGCCGACGCCGCGCAAGGGCTCCACAAGTACAGACGTCGACCCACGCCACCCCGGCGGGGAACTCGGTCGCACCGTCGTCACCACCACGCCC
This sequence comes from uncultured Bifidobacterium sp., assembly GCA_964652165.1. GTDB lineage: Bacteria > Verrucomicrobiota > Verrucomicrobiia > Limisphaerales > JADJPG01 > DASTLJ01. The sequence continues at coordinate 1,575 of CAZZAQ010000779.1, read as the reverse complement.
GGCAGCGGTTCCACCGCTCCGAAAGTGATCACCAACTTCCTGGGCAGCGCGCAGAACGGCGGGATTTGGTACCACGACAGCGCAGGGAAAATCATCGGCCTGCTCAGCCAAGTCTCGGCAACGACTGTGAAGCCAGTCGAGACTTACATGACCAACATCGTGGACGGCCAAATCATCGTCACAACTAACACCACGCTGGAGGCGATTACGGTGACCAATGCCGTCAGCTTCCGCGGCATCGTCGCGCCGGGCTCACGGATCACTATCAACACCTACGGCCCCAACGGCAACAACACCCTGCGCGGCACTCCCGCCACCATCAACACCAACCTCCTGAGCGGCGACTTCTACGCTGTCGGCAAACGCGCCGAGCTGAACTTCATCGAGTTCCTCAACCTCCAGCAGGACTCTCTCCTCCCGAGCCTTTACAACCTGGCTGGCAACGGTGCGGGTTACTCCTTCTTCGGCGAGGCGCTGGTCTCCAACCGCAAACAGATTGCCGTTGTCACCCTGTCTCTGGATGGCAGCGCGGTCCTGAGCGTTTACACCGGGTCGTTCAATCTCGTGAGCCACAAAGGCAAGCTTAGCGGTGTTGACAGCAGCAGCCGGAAACTCACCTACAACTTGAGCCCCCTGCCGTAGCTCTTCGACCCGCTGACCCTTCCACCGCACAGCCGCCCTTCAAGGGCGGCTGTTGCGTTTTGCGCTGTCTGTAAGCGTAGCTGCGACCGTCAGGTCGCGGGCTGGATTCTCCAGGAGGACCGAAATCGACGCCGATGCCCATCTATCTTTGAACCTCCCCGTCCCGCGACCTCACGGTCGCTGCTACGTTAGACAACTCGCTTTGCTGGCGGGATTGTGCCAGCCTCGCGCGGACGCAGAACCTCGCGCAAGAATCGCCCCGTGTGGCTCGATTCGCACGTCGCGATTTGCTCCGGCGTGCCGGCCGCGACGAGCCGGCCGCCGTGCTCGCCAGCATCGGGACCGAGATCGATCACCCAATCGGCGCACTTGATGACGTCCAGATTGTGCTCGATGACCAGCACCGAATGGCCGGCGTCCACGAGCCGCTGGAAGACTTGCAGCAGCACACGCACGTCGTCGAAGTGCAGGCCGGTGGTGGGTTCATCGAAGAGGAACAATGTCGAGAGTCGAGGGCCGAGGGCCGAGGGCCGGCCGTCATGCTCTCGACTCTCGACTCTCGACTCTCGACCGGTGTTGGCTGCGGCCGATTCAGCCAAATGGCTCACCAGCTTCAACCGCTGGCTCTCGCCGCCGGAGAGCGTGTTGATCGGCTGGCCGAGGCGGAGATAGCCCAGCCCGACCTCCTGCAAGAGCTTGAGGCGCCCGAGGGCGCGTCGGCCGGCGGGCAGGTTGACGTAGTTCCAAAGGAATTCGAGCGCGTCATCGACCGTGGCCTCGAGCAGATCGGCGATGGACCAGTATTCAGTAATCAGTAAATCAGTATTCAGTGGACCTGTGTCCGACCGCCTCCGTCGCGCCGCGCCCTCCGACTGATTACTGATTACTGACTGACTGATTACTGACTGACTGATTACTGACTGACTGATTACT
>CAZZAQ010000778.1:0-2830 GCA_964652165.1 uncultured Bifidobacterium sp. | reverse complement strand
CCCCTGACATCGCTGGCACCGCGCTCTGGCCAAAGCTGTTGTCTCCCCATGCGACCACCGTTCCGTCCGCTTTCAACGCCATACTGTGCCACCCACCTGCGGCGATGGCGACCACTCCACTTAGATTGGCTGGCACGGTGCTTTGGCCCTGGTCGTTCAAACCCCACGCGACCACCGTTCCGTCTCTTCTTAAAGCCAGACTGTGACGCTCCCCGGCAGCTATAGCGACAACTCCAGTGAGATTCGCTGGCACTTCGCTCTGGCCGTAGCTGTTCCATCCCCACGCTACCACCATTCCGTCCCCCTTCAACGCCAGACTGTGATAGCCACCCGCCGCGATGGCGACCACTCCGCTGAGATTAGCTGGCACCGTGCTCTGGCCCTGGGCGTTGTATCCCCACGTCACCACCATTCCGTCGCTTCGCAGTGCCAAGCTGTGGTTTCCCCCGGACGAGATCGCCACGACATTGTTGATCAGGTCCGGTGGCACATCGGTCTGCCCGACTGAGTTTTCGCCCCACGCTACGACTTGGATGGTACCGTCTAAGCAGGTCGATGCTGCAAGCGAATTCGAGACGAGCGCGGACAACGACGCGGCGAGGATGGGACTGAGAAAGACGTTCGACTTCATAGTGCTATTAAGTTGGCTCTCTGAGAGCGGTTGGTTCCCGGCCGGGCACGGCTGGACCTTTGTCAGAACCGGGTGGCTGCATATTACCCACAACGGGCGGTTAACAGCAACGCGAAAACGTCACGCTCTGGCGCAACCGAGCACGACGGTGCGCGACGGCAAAGTGCAACAGTGGAAGTGTGTTTTTGTGAGCTCTTGCGGCAGATTCACCAAACCTGCATAGAGGCTCCCTTGTGCAATGGTGACGCAGGTTTCACGTGGCAGCTATTGCGGAGGGTGTTGAAATAGGTCTTGCCGACGTGCCTTTTGGGGCTGTTCAGACCCTTGAGGAGTGCGGCTTCGAGGCCGGGGGTGGCCGCGTCGTCCGCGGCCTGCATCCGGCGGAGGGCGTCGCGCACGACTTCGGAGGCGTTGCCGTAGCCGCCGCCCGTGAGCTTATAGTCGATGTAGGCGCGGAGGTGTTTGTCGAGGGAAACGTTCACAGGAAGCAGTGTAAGGGTTGGTCGGATTTTGTCCAGAATGGACATCCTGGCTCCTCGCTGTTTTCGGTCGAATAGTGCGCAGCGAGCCAGCGGTGCTTCGGGCTGAAAGCCTGGGATGTGATAGCCTGGGGTGGAGCGCGTAGCGCGCAGCCCCAGGTCGGCTAACGCAAAGAACTCCCCAGCCCTGAAAGGGCGTTACCCCCAATGCCGAGCCGAGTGACGGCCTTTCAGGCCTTGGAGAGGGTGTGGGTGACTTTGACCTGGGCCTGCGCTCGCGGACTCGCTTCAGCCCAGGCTGCCACAGGACGGGCTTCCAGCCCTCAAAGCGTTTTGTACACTAACACCACGCTGGCGGACCCTCCACTTGCTCATCCCACCGCAAGCAACGGAGAACCGATCCGCTCACTCCACCTCACACTGTGCGAGCAGGTTCCGGTAAGTCACGCGGGCATGTTCGTAGGCGTCCTGGGCGTCCTTCATTTCGTTCTCCTTGATGAATTTTTTCTTTTCTGACCAGCACTGATCGACGGATTTGAGGCACCACTCGACGCTCTTGCGCGAGGCGCGAATGGGCTTGCCGTCCACGAGCACGAAGATGGGATTCGTGTGCGAACTGGGCAGGATGCGCAACGCCACCCAACTGCTTCGGGGCACATCCACCTCGAATGACACGTCCTGAAGCTTGCCGTCGGCCACAAGGGTCTTCCGCACGACCGACTGGCCGTTGACGATGACCTCCAGCGGCACCTCGCGGGTGTCGCCCAGGCGCGCTTTTTCGAGGTGCCAGTAGTAGCGGTCGTAGTTGGGGCCTTTGGCCCGGCGTTCGTCGAGGCGGGCAGCGACCCTGGCGGTGAGCCGGATTCTGCCCGGCTTGGCGAGCTTCAACTCGCCGGCGCCTTCACCCATGGACAGGGTCGTCAGCGGCGCGCGTTCGTTGGGTTGCGGCACGTTCGCAGCCGCGAAATCCATCAGATGGCTGTGGCCGTCACTGACATAGTTGCGCCCGCGCCGGATGCCTTCGCACCAGGCGTCGTAGTCGAGCTTGCCCTCGAGCTTCACGTAGCTGCGGCCCAACCCGACGCGCTCGCCGTAGATGCACGGGAAATCGGTCTCGCCGCTGCCGCGGGTGCGGAAGCCGGCGTTGAGCGTGTGATACCAGATGTTGAGTTCCCAGATGGGCGGAGTATCCACGAGCGACATGAAATCCACCGCGGGCACCAACTTGCCGTCCGGGCCGGGCACCTGGTGCGTCACATCCACGATGTATTCGTTGGCGCCGATGCCGTCGAAGGGCGGCACCTGGTAGGTCGGCAGCGTCTCGCCGTCCACTTTCAAGCCCCAGCCGGAGTGCGCCGGGCCGACGACGGCGCCCTGCTTCTTGGCCCAGCGCAGCGTGTTCAGGCAGAGTTTGGGCCAGTGCTTGTCGGAATCGCCGCCCGGATAAATCTGTTCCTTGAGCCGCAACAGCACCAGATGCCCGCTCTGGTGCGAGCCGAAGCCGCTCACCTCGACATCGTAGCGGAGCAGATAGGGATACTGCGAAACCTTGTCCACGGTGCCGCAGAAAAACTGTTTCTGATAGTCGAAGCACGGCCCCCAGGTGAGATTTGCGCCCACCTTCAAGTCTTCGCCCAGGCAATGGCGCATCATGTCCGGGGCGTGGACGCCTTCGCTCGGCTTGGTGTAATGCGCGCAGCCGGCGGCGTGAATGTGATGG
>CAZZAQ010000777.1:0-2832 GCA_964652165.1 uncultured Bifidobacterium sp. | reverse complement strand
TTTCGCTACAACTTCCGCAAGCTGCTTCATGATGGCCTGCGCTTCGAGCGCGTCGAGCCGCCGGCCAAATGGTGCGACGACCTCCAGCTCTTCGCCGTGTCGGACGCCGAGAGCGGTGAGCCGCTCGGGCTGTTCTACCTCGATATGTTGCCGCGCGAGGGGAAGTACAATCACTTCGCGCAGTTCGGCATCATTGACGGCAAATTGCTGCCCGGCGGCGTCTACCAGCGGCCGACCGTCGCGCTCGTGTGCAACTTCCCGCCGCCGTCGGGCGGCCGGCCGTCGTTGCTCTCGCACCAGGAGGTCGAGACGCTCTTCCACGAGTTCGGCCACGCGATGCACGCGATCCTCACGCGGGCGCGCTTCACCCGCTTCTCCGGCACGAGCGTGCCGCGGGACTTCGTCGAAGCGCCCTCGCAGATGCTCGAATACTGGGTCTGGGACAAGCGCGTGCTCGACAGCTTCGCCGCCGACTACCGCGACCCATCGAAGACCTTCCCGCAGGCGACGCTGGCGAAGATGAAGGAAGCCGAGCAGGCCACGAGCGGCGTTTATTACCGGCGGCAACTGGCGTTCGCGCTCATGGACCTGGCGCTCCACACGCAGGTGAAAGCCGGCGCCGGCCGCGACGTGATCCAGCTTTCGAACCAGGCGTTGAGCGAGGCCTTTCTGCCGTTCGCGCCGGACACGGCGTTCGCGTGCTACTTCGAGCACTTGATGGGCTACGACGCGGGCTACTACGGCTACGCGTGGGCCGAAGCGATTGCGGCTGATATGGCGACGGTGTTCGAGAAGTCGCCGCACGGGTTCTATGACACCAAGGCCGGGCGGCGGCTGCGGGACGAGATCTACGCGGTCGGCGATTCGCGCGAGGCGGCCGTGTCGATTGAGAAGTTCCTCGGCCGCAAGCAAGCCATCGGGCCGTTCCTCAAGAAGGTTGGGATCAATAAGCAGTAGGATAGGCTTCGTATCTCTTTCGCGTAGCTGCGACCATGAGGTCGCGGGCTGGATTCTCAAGCGGGAACGAAATGGATGCCGGCACTCAACCTCCAGCGTCCCCGTCCCGCGACCTCACGGTCGCAGCTACGCCAATCCCATCCGAAGCCTGTCCTACTGGCGGACCAAATGCTCCAGCAGGAGCGCAAATTCCGTTGCCTGAACCTGGCGAAGTGCGCCTGCGATTTTGGCGTCGCTCCGCCCCGCTTCCGCTTCCTCGCAGGCGTCAACAAACGCAAGCGCATCCCACTTCCCGCCCGGCAGCAGCCTTGAGGCAAGCGCGTCGGCGCCCGACGACTGGAGAATTCTCGCCGCCTCCTTCGCCAGCGGCTCGTAGCACGGATACTGGCGGACGCGGCGAAACCAATACTTCGCGTTGCTGTAGTCCGGCTCGCGGCGGTGGAGAATGGCATGAACATAGCTGGCCCCCGCCGTTTCCACATGCTGGACGATTTCGTGCGCGGCCTCGAGGTGGTGCCAGAGCCGCACCAGACCGTGCGCGGCCTGGCGCTCCAACTGCGGCGTCGGCTGCTTTGCGAACGCGGCATCGATCGCGCTTTGCAAGGACTGAATCGGTTGGACACCCGCGCGCGGGCCGGGGCCGAGCTGCGGCGGCTCAAGCGTGGCCAGAAGGCTGGCGAACGGGTCGGAGGTCTTCATAGCGCGAATCCAGCGCCAGAATAAGCCCGCTTTCCCGGCGCCTTCAACCTGGATTCCGAAGTCGACAACGCATGGAACTTTTTCCGTGCGTTCACGGAGCCGCTTCCTACACTGCGCGCCTCATTTATGGCCTCGATCAAACCGTTTGCCGCGCTCCGCCCGAAACCCGATCTCGCCGCGCGAATATGCGAACTGCCCTATGACGTCATGTCGTCGGACGAAGCGCGCCAGATCGCGGCGGGCAATCCGCTCAGCTTCCTCCACGTCAGCAAGCCTGAGATCGATCTGCCGCCGGGCATCGGCCTCTACGACGACGAGGTTTACGCGAAGGGTCGGGAGAATTTTACAAGGCTCATCGCCGACGGCGCGCTGCGCCAGGACCCTAAACCGTGCTTCTATCTCTATCGCCAGGTCATGGGGCGGCACTCGCAAAGCGGCCTCGTCGCCGCCGCGAGCTGCCAGGATTACCTCGACAACGTGATCAAGAAACACGAATTGACGCGCCCGGACAAGGAGGACGACCGCGTGCGCCATATCGAGGCGCTGAACTCGCAAACGGGTCCAGTGTTCCTCACGTATCGGGCCGTCGCGAAACTCGACGAACTCTTTGGAAACAAGTCGGCCGGGCCGCCCGATCTCGATTTCACGGCGCAAGACGGCGTGCGGCATACGGCGTGGACGATTGCCAACGACGCGACGCTCGCCGTCATCGAGGCGGAGTTCGCGCGTATTCCTTCCCTCTACATCGCCGACGGCCATCATCGCAGCGCCGCCGCGGCGCGCGTCTGCCAGTCCCGCAAAGGCGCGGGCCACAGCGGCCGATTCCTTGCCGTGATTTTCCCTCACGACCAGTTGCAAATCCTTCCCTACAACCGCGTGCTGAAGGACCTCAACGGCCTCACACCCGAGGCACTGCTCCAGAAGCTCGACGCCGTGTTCGTCTTGAAGGACGCCGGTGCCCCACAGCCTTCGCGCAAGCATGAATTGGGCTTTTTCCTCCGCGGGAAGTGGCGCACGCTGCATTTCCGTCCGCAGTTCGCCGCGGCGCGCGACTCACTCGAGAAGCTGGACGTGACGCTCCTGCAAAAGTTCGTCCTCGCGCCGTTCTTCGGCATCGACGACCCGCGCACCAGCAATCGCATCCACTTCGTCGGCGGCATCCGCGGCACGGCGGAG
>CAZZAQ010000776.1:2130-2833 GCA_964652165.1 uncultured Bifidobacterium sp. | reverse complement strand
TGTTCGTCAACACGAATCACACGCGAGACCGCAACGGATTGGACACGCCGCTCGTCCCGGGCGACGAGGTCACGATCCTTCCCGCGGTCTCAGGAGGCTGAATATGGCAAATCGCGTTATCCTATCCATTGGCACCAAGAAAGGATTGTTCGTGGCCGAGTCAACGAAGACCCGCGGGCGTTTCGCCCTGCGCGGCCCCTTCGGCGCGGGCGTGACCGTTTATTCCTCGCTGATCGACCCGCGCGGCACGCCGAAAATCTACGCGTCGAGCTGCAACGCATTCTTCGGCATGAAAGTCCTGCGCTCGACCGACCTCGGCAAGAAGTTTCAAGAGACGAAGTCGGCGCCCGCCTTCGCGAAGGAGGACGGCCGCGCGCTGGCGAACATCTGGTCGCTCGAAGCCGGCGACGACAAGAAGGAACTGTGGTGCGGCGTCGAGCCGGCCGCCTTGTTCCGGAGCAGCGACGGCGGTGATTCCTGGGAAATGGTTTCGGGCATCAGCAATCACGACCACGCACGCAAGTGGCAACCCGGCAACGGCGGGCTCTGCATGCACACGATCCTGCGCGACGGCAAGCGAATGCACCTGGGCATCTCGACCGGCGGCCATTATGTGAGCGAGGATGGGGGCGCCACGTTCGCGGCCGCCAACCAGGGCGTCGGCGCCGGCTTCATGCCGGATCCCTATCCCGAATTCGGCCAG
>CAZZAQ010000776.1:357-2120 GCA_964652165.1 uncultured Bifidobacterium sp. | reverse complement strand
GCGCGCCATCCGGCCGTTCCCGGCCGCCTTTACATGCAGGACCACGGCGGCTGGGCCGAATGGGACGGCCCTGGAGGCCGGCGACCGGGCATCGGCGTGCTGCGCAGCGACGACCACGGGCGCACGTGGCGATCCATCGCCAAGGGGCTGCCTTCCGACTTCGGCTTCCCCATGGTCGTGCATCCCCAGGACCCCGACACGATCTACGTCGTGCCACTCACGCCGGAGACGCGCACCTGCCCCGGCGGCGCTCCCGCCGTGTGGCGCAGCGAAAACGGCGGCGGCTCGTGGCAGAAACTCGCGAAAGGGCTGCCGAAAAAGGACAGCTACTACACCGTGCTTCGCGACGCGATGGACATCGACGAACTGAAATCGCCCGCCCTCTACTTCGGCACGACCACCGGCCAGCTCTGGATCGGCCGCGACGGCGGCGAGAAGTGGGAGTGTCTCTTTGATTCGCTGCCGCCGATCCACTGCGTGAAGGCTGCTGTCGTTTAAGCCGCCTCACGTCGGTTGCTACGGATTGAAACGATTTATCACCTTCGCCTTCACTGCTTCATACATCTTGATAATCGGCGGCCAGGGGCGTTTGAAGCCTTCGCCCGGAGTTTTCTTCGTCGCATCGAGGCCGAGCTTGCTGCCGATGGCGATTTCGCTGGTGGCGTGGTCGAGCACGTCGGCCGGATCGAGATTATCCACTTTCCTGCGTTGCCAGAGCTGCGCGTTTGTGTATGGTCGAACAGATCCGTGATCTGTAACCTGCCCAACGCCTGGCACGCCGGCTGGCTGTTCGCCCCCAGTGGGACCGGCCAGGGCCGGATGAATTTCCACTCGGCCACTTTCGCGGTCACCAACTCCATCGTGGCCAGTTACGACGCCGGCACGCATGGCAACCCCGCAGTGGCGCCGAGTCCGGTGACGCAGGGCTGGACCGAGACCACAGGAGCGGGAACATCGGTTGGCGGAGATCCGCTTCAGGTGCACGACGTTTAGACAGCTCGGGCAGAATGGTTTCGATGAAACTTCAACACGTCAACCTATGAAGATTCAGCATTTCATGGCACTCGTTGTTTTGAGCCTCCCGACCGTCCCCGGTGCCCGGGCGGCGGTTCTGGCCGGTCCCATTACCAACGCCGCCAACGGACACGCTTATTATCTATTGGGCCACACCAACTGGGCGGCTTCCGAAGCCGAGGCCCGCCGACTCGGCGGCCACCTGGTCACGATCAATGATGCCGCCGAGAACCAGTGGATCCTGAATACTTTCTCCCCCTTGACGGGAGTTCCTGAATCCAGGCTCTGGATCGGGCTGAACGACGCCGCCAATGAAGGACAGTTTGTCTGGGCCAGCGGCGAGCCGGTCACGTTCACCGACTGGTATCCCGGCGAACCGAGCAATCTGGGTCCGGGCGGGGAGGATTACGCCGCCATCATTCAATCGATCTTCGCCCCTCCGGACGGCAGGTGGCTCGACATTACCGACCAGTTTCTGAGCCCGTTCATTCTGACTTATGGCGTCGTCGAAGTGTCCCCGCTGCCGGTGGCAGTGACACATCTGGCGGACCAATTCATGCCAGGCAGCGCGCGGTTGAACGGCCAGGCCGATCCGAGCGGCTCACCGACTCTGGCGTGGTTCGAATGGGGCGCGTCGCTCGCTTACGGGAACGCCACTCCACCCCAATCCGTCGGATCGGGTAACAATTTCGTGAGCTTCTCCAACGTGCTGGTCGGCCTGGTCAGCGGGACGGAATATCATTTCCGCG
>CAZZAQ010000776.1:0-347 GCA_964652165.1 uncultured Bifidobacterium sp. | reverse complement strand
GCCAGCAATGCGTTTGGTTCCTTTGCAGGCCTGGACCAGACTTTCAATCTGAACACTCAACTACCCGTCGTCACGACTCTGGCAGCGGATCAACTGACCACCACCAGCGCGCTGTTGAGAGGGCAGGTCAATCCGCGCGGCTGGCCCACGGCCGCGTGGTTTGAGTGGGGCACGAACACGAATTATGGGAATTTGATTGGAATGCAGGACGTCGGACAGGGTTCGAGCGTGTCGAACCTCAACGTCGTGCTCAACGGACTGATGATCGGGTCGAACTATCACTTTCGGGTGGTGGCCACCAATGCATTTGGCGCGGTGTACGGAGCGGATCAAACGTTCAACATGCG
>CAZZAQ010000775.1:0-2840 GCA_964652165.1 uncultured Bifidobacterium sp. | reverse complement strand
CGCCCCACTGTCCCCACCAGTCGCGGAACTGCTCGGCCTGGCGCACGAGCCGGGTGCGCCGGCCGTCGTGCCAGTACACCGCGGCGCGGCCGTGGGAAAAGGACGTCTCCCACGGCAGGTGGTAGGCGCCGGCATCGAGCCAGAGGAGATGATCCCCGGCGCGCAGGGTCCTCGGCAGGGGCCGGCGGGCGAGTTGATCGAAGGCCATGCAGGTCGGGCCGTGCACGGTCGTCGGAGTGGCCGTCCCGCGGCGTTCGGGCAGCGCCAACAGTTCGTGGGTTTCCCAATTCGACACCAGCGCGTTCATCGTGCGTCCGCCGTCGCAAATCAGCGCGCGGACCTTTGGGCGCTCTTTGTTGTCGAGGATTTTCACGACAAGCACGCCGCTGCGCGCCAGCAGCCAGCGGCCGTTCTCCAGCCAGAGTTCCCGCGCCGAGGGAAAAAGCTCGAGCGCGCGTTCGTAAACGCCGGCCATCGCGCGCAGGTCGAACTGCGCGTCGACCGCCTTGCCGCCGCGGGTCAACACGCCCGGCGGCGGAAAACCGCCTCCCAGGTCCACGAAGCGTGGCGCAAAGCGGGCGACGCGGCAAATCTCCGCCGCGTGCGCCAGGGCCCGCTCGTAGACCACATGCGAGACGACGTTGGTTCGCAGGTGGAAGTGAACCGTTTCGACACGGACGTTTAAGCGCTTCAATGCCTGGATTGCCGCAACGGCCTCGTCCGGCGTACACCCGAATTGCGTCGCGAAGTCCGGCGACTCCGGGTCGAACTCCTCGCGTGTCAACAGGCGCACACCGCAAGTCCAATCAAGACGCTTTGCCAGGGGCGCGAGCCGGCTCGCTTCGGCGGGCGAATCGAAGTTCACGAGCAGGCCGCGCCGCGCCACCGCCGGCAGCCAACGGTGCTTGGCGGGACCATTGATGAGGATGCGTTCCGGCGCGAAGCCTTCGGCCAGCGCGGCGCGGAATTCGAACTCACTGACGACTTCAATGGGCCGGTCATTCCGCCGCCACCATTGAAGGAGCGGCCGCAGCGGCTGTGTCTTGCACGAGAGCCAGTGCCGGACGGGCAGATGGCCGAAGTGCCGGTCCAGTTCGGCGAGCGCGCGTTGAATCGGACTGAGAGAAAAAAGGTAGAATGGCGTCGATTGGCGGGAAAGCAGCGGGCCGACCAGTTTCTTCCAAAACGGGTGTAGTCCGCGTTTGGGTTGGGGAGCGCCGTTCACTGGCGTCGCAGGCATCGGAACCCTCAGTTCACGACCCGCGCCTGGCCCCGGCCCTTTTGGACTTCGCCGATGATCCAGGATTTGTGTTTCGCGGCGCGGATGGCGTTTAGGACGGCATCGGCTTTATCGGCAGCGGCAATGACCACCATGCCGATGCCCATGTTGAACACCTGGTACAGCTCGGCCTCGGGCACGCCACCGCGAGCTTCGATGAGCTTGAAGATCGGGAGCATGTCCCAGGAGCCTTTGCGGAGGATGACGTCGCAGTTTTTCGGCAGCACGCGGGGGATGTTGTCCACGAAACCGCCGCCGGTGATGTGGGCGAGGCCTTTGATTGCGGATTGCGGATTGCGGATTGCGGATTTGTTGAACCGTTTGAGCAGCCCCTGAAGCAGCGGGCCGTACGTGACGTGGACTTTTAGAAGCTCGTCGCCAATCGTGTTGCCCAGTTCTGCGACACGGCTGGTGGGCTTGAGCTTCATCCGCTCGAAGAATATTTTGCGCGCCAGCGAGTAGCCGTTGGTGTGAAGGCCGCTCGAGGCGATGCCAAGGACCGCGTCCCCCGGCTTGATGCCCCTGCCGTCGAGCATGCGGGACTTTTCCACGACGCCCACGATGGTGCCGCTCACGTCGTATTCGCCGGGCTGGTAGAAGCCGGGCATCTGGGCGGTTTCCCCGCCGATGAGCGCGCAATGGTTGGCCGCGCACCCTCTGGCGAATCCCTGGATGATTGCCGTGAATACGCGCGGCTCCAGCTTGCCGGCGCCCAGGTAGTCGAGAAAGAACAGCGGCTCGGCGCCGAGCACGGCGATGTCGTTCACGCAATGGTTCACGAGATCTTCGCCGATGGTGTCGTGCCGGTCCATCGCGAAAGCGATCTTCAGCTTCGTGCCGACGCCATCCACGCTGGCGACCAGCACCGGCTGGCGATGGCGCCGGGTGTCGAGCGCGAACAGCCCTCCGAATCCGCCGACCTTTCCGAGCACCTCGCGGCGCCGCGTCGAGGCCAGGAGCCGGGGCAGTGTGGCCTTGACCCGATTGCCCAGGTCGATGTCAACGCCCGCGCGGGCGTAAGCTTTTTGTGTCATGCGGGGCGTGAGTAAAACGGCGAGGCACAGGCGAAGCCAAGTGAAAAGGCGATGCAGGGCGTGATGCGTGATGCGTGGTGCGTCAAGCAGCAATCGAAATCCAGCCCGCCTTCTGACGCTTCTTCACGCATCACGCAACACGCATCACGCAACACGCCCCCCGTCACTCCGGCAACGGTCTCCCCTTCGTCTCCGGCGCAAACCAGATCAGCACCATCCCCACCAGGTAAATCAGCACGATGGTTTCACCCGCCTTCGGATAGCTCTTGTCGAAAAACGCCATCACCGCTGGGGTTTGCCACGCGCCGAGCGCGGCGAGGATGCGGCCGGAGTTGAAGGCGACCCCCTGGCCGGTGGCGCGCACGCGGGTCGGAAACAACTCGGGCAGGTAAAGCGGCAGCCAGCCGTAGAACGAAGCCGTGCACAGGCCGACGAGGAAGACCACGAAGAAAAACCCGGGGCTGACCGTATTGAAGCCGCGGAACAACCATTGGCAAACGCCGAGCGAGGCGACACAAAGGAAAAAA
>CAZZAQ010000774.1:0-2841 GCA_964652165.1 uncultured Bifidobacterium sp. | reverse complement strand
CTTTGGTACTCGGCGTGCCACTAGAAGACCGGAAGCGGTCTATCCGAACCTGCAAAAAGGGACGAGGGGGTCTCTCATGAAAGCCAAGTTCTTCTCAGTCTTGATGGTTTTGGGCTGTGCGCTGCTGATGTCCACTCCGGCGCTGGCCAATTCCTGCGATGTCAATGACGAATTCTGCCTGATCAACTCCAACCAAGGGCAGTTTGTGCCGGGTCAGATCACCATCCACGTGAACAACACCGGTGGGAACACCTGGACGATCGTTGCCCATGCGGATGGCGGCTTCTTTCTGAAGGGCATTGACAAAGTCGCGGTTAATGCCACCACCGACGGCAACGACCTGGCAGCTGACGGCAGCAACAGCCTGTTCGGCGGCAGCGCCGTCCTGCCCACGGGCTGGTCGGATGATGGCCAACCGGACTCGGATGGTTTCGCGGGATTCTCTGGCGCCGAGAGCGGCTCATCGGATTCAGGCGGCAAGTCCCTGTCCTTGACCTTTACCCTGGATGGAGCGCCGGTGTATCAGGCCGGCCAGACTCCGACCTGGGTAGTCCACGTGCGCTACGACTTTGAAGGCCAGGGCTGCAGCGCTTACATCTCCAACGTTGCCCAACCCAACGGAGGGTCGAACTACAACCAAGGAAACTGCGGCGGCGGCAGCGAAGTTCCCGAGCCCGGCTCTCTGGCCTTGCTGGGAACCGGATTGTTCAGCGCCGTCGGTGTGCTGCGGCGCAAGCTGCTGAAGGCGTAAGTAAGAATCAGAATACCCCATCTGTCCCAACAGCCCCGAGCCAAGCTCGGGGCTGTTTGCTTTTCAGGGCTGTTTTCCGGAAGCGGGCCCCCGGGCATTCCTCGTGGGGCTTTTTGTTTGCAGTTTCGGAATCAAACGAGCGACAATCGAAGGCTGACGTGAGGTGGCTCGGTTTGACATTCTTTGAAAAAGCAAACCCAAGATCCCTCGACACGCCCTCTCCCGCCCGGCGGGATCGGGCGGCTCGGGATGACAATTGAAAGGCCGTAGGAAACGTCGGCCCGAAAAAAGGCCGCAGGAGTGTGGTGCTGTGCGTTTCAGGCTGCCGCCCGGCCGCTGCGCGGCTCAGGCTAACCTGAGCTAAGACGGCCGGCTCCGCCATATAGCGGCAGGAGTTGAAACAGCAATCGAGGTCAGGGAGAGGCAATGATTCGTGACGTGCGCGTGAGGCTGCTGCTGCTGTCGGCGCTGTGCGTGGTGCTGGTATCGGGTTGCACCCGCGATCCCGAGGTGAAGAAGAAGAAGTACGTGGAAAGCGGCGACCGGTACTTCCAGGAAGAGCAGTACCGCGAAGCCGTCATCCAATACTCCAACGCCATCCAGGTGGACCCGCGCTACGCCGACGCGCACTACAAACTGGCGCAGACCTTCCTCAAGATGCAGTTGGGCACAGCAGCCTACGGATCCTTGCAACGGGTGGTGGATCTGCAGCCCCAAAACCTGGCCGCGCACCTGGACATGGGAAACCTGCTGCTGGCCGCGCGGGAATGGGATATGGCCTCCGAATCCGCTCAAAAGATCCTGGCGGCCGATCCGAAGCACGTGGAGGCACATGTCCTGAAGGCCAATGCCCTTTACGGCAAAGGAGAGAGGGACGCCGCTTTCCAAGAGTTGGATACCGCTGTGCAGCTCAATCCCAATCGGGCCCAGACCTATGTGAACCTGGCAGTGCTGCAATCCACTGCCGGCAAGACGGCGGAGGCAGAGGAAAGCTTCAAAAAGGCGCTGGCGCTGGATCCCAAGTTGACGGCAGCGGTTTCGTCGCTCGGCCAGTTCTACGCGCGGCAGAAGCGCTGGGAAGAAGCCGAGCAGCAGTTCCTCCGGGCGGTGGAGCTGGAGCCCGGGAAGCCGGAGCCGCGAGCGCAGCTGGCGCGGCTTTACCTGAGCCGGGGAGACCGCGCCCGGGCGGAGCAGGTGCTGACCGAAGCCAAGAAGGCGCTGGCGAGTAATCCGGCCGGCTACCGGATGCTGGGCGAGCTGTACGTGGGCATGGGAGAGATGGACAAGGCGGTAGAGGAATTCGCTGTCCTCTATCGCGAGCACTCCGACGACTTGCGGGTGAAGAAGAACTACATTTCTTTGCTGATCCAGCGCGGGCGCCTGGACGAGGCCGGGAAACTGACCGGGGAGATACTGGAGAAGAACGCCAAGGACGTGGAAGCCCGCATCAGCCGGGGGCAAATCCTGAACCGGCAAGACAAGCCCGGCGAGGCCCTCGAGCAGTTCGACGCCGCCCTCAAGCTGGAGGGAGGGAACGCGCTGGCGCTGTATCACCGGGGAGTGGCCTTCAACCAGCAGGGCAACCTGGCGCGGGCGGAGAGCGACTGGCGGGAAGCCGTCAAACAACGCCCCAACCTGCTGGAGGGTCACCAGGCGCTGGCCAACCTGGCGTTCAGCAAAGGCGACTTTGAGGCCGCAGTGAGCAGCGCGGAAGTGATCCTCAACGCCCGGCCCAATTCCCCCGAAGGCTATCTGCTGCGCGCCTCGGCCCTGCAGGGCAAGAAGCAGGACGCACGTGCGGAAGCCGATCTGCGTAGGGTCATGGAACTGGCGCCGCAAAGTCCTGTGGCCTACACACGTCTGGCGGCCATGCGCTTCGGTCAGAAGAAATATCCGGAGGCGGAAAAGCTTTACGAGAACGCGCTGGACCGGGATCCCAATTCGCGGGTGGCAGCGGAAGGCCTGGCAGCGGTGTATTTACAGCAGAAACAGACGGCCAAGGCCCTGGAGCGGCTGACCGCATTGCTGGCCAAGGCTCCACGGAGCAGCCCGCTGCTGGTGCTGCAAGCCAAGATGCTGCTGGCGCAGAA
>CAZZAQ010000773.1:0-2843 GCA_964652165.1 uncultured Bifidobacterium sp. | reverse complement strand
GCGGCAAACCGGCAGGTTTGCCCCACCATTTCGGAAATGACTTTTGGCAATCACTCTAACTCAACGAATTTAAACTTTAGCTATGTCACCAGCAGCCGAAATCGACGGGCCAGTGAACCACAGTCCCCGCGTCATGCAAAGCGCCGCGTTGCCGGGGCATCGCGAATGCCGACTCCAGACGACTTCCAAGCATCAGGCGAGGCTCAGGCGCCTAACCCGGATATTTCCCAGTCGTTTCGTGTGCCGAACCGCCGGTTTCATTAACACCCCGCTTCAGCGGGGTGTATGCGCAACGGAGGTGGTCGAAACCGTTTCAACGGTTTCAACCGGGGGTGAGAAACCGTTGAAACGGTTTCTCGCCTGGCCCAGCCCGAGCACCCCGCTAAAGCGGGGTGTTAATGAGAGGCGACTAACCCGAGACGAGGAATGTGTTACTATCGCTAATTCCTCGCCGCCTTGGCGGCGGCTTCCGGGTCAATCTTCAACAACGCGCTCGCCGCGCGTTTGCGTGGATAATCGTTCGTGTCGTGCAGCAGCTTGAGCAGCTCAGGGACGGCTGGCTTGGCGGCGCTGCCGAGGATTTCCAGGCTGATCGCGGCATTCCCGCGCACACTCCAGTCTGGATCGCTTAGGGCACGCGACAATGCCGGCACGACCTCGTTGGGCCGCTGCTTCCAACTCCCGAGTGCCGACGCCGCGTTGATCCGCGGGCCACGCTCGGGATCTCGCAAGGCATTGATCAACGCCGTCCGGGCCATCTCCTCGATCTCTGGGTGCGAGGAAGCTGTCATCAGCACCCATGCCGCCGAGCTCCGGGCCTTGACGTTTCCCATCGCCAGAACATTGGTCAGCACGGGCGCGCTCTTGGGCAAGATCCGGGAAAGGGCGGCGGCCACCTCTTCGGCGGCGTGCGGATCATTTATTGCCTCCATCATCGACGGAAACGCCGGCGCGCCTTCCTGTCCCAGTTCCCCGCAAGCTGTCGCGGCGCGCCGCCGCCAGAAGACCGCGTACTCCCCGCCCTTCCGCGACATATTCAACCGGGCTTTCAGTCGGACCCACTGGCGGTTGAATGGCGGGTCCTTCGAGCGCAGGTAGCCAATGAGAAACGGCAAGCTGTTCGTGCCCATCGCTCGAATCGCCTCCGAGGCATCGGAAGAACTCCCGGTGCCATAGTAGCGGTGGTCAAACTCCACGAGCCACTCCCGCAACAGCCTGCCGCGATATACCGGCTCGCGCGCCGCCGGCCGCACCAGGGCGAAGACAACCAGCCCCACAGCCAGCGCCAGGAGCGCCAGACTGATGACGAGTTTCGAGCGTTTCATTCGCATGGCGGCTTTATGTCACTAAGGAGTCCGCAGGACACATTACGGTTGGCGACTCCGAAGGCCCCGTAGCGCAGATTTGTAATCTGCTGTATCGCAGGTTTTCAACCTGCGGGCGCTGGAAAAACCCAAGCGGGTTCGGCCTGGGGACCGTCCGCCGATTGCAAATCGGCGATACAGCAGATTGAAAATCTGCGCTACCAGTCTCGCCAATCTACAGGCTATCCTGCTCAACGGCTAGGGATCATTGCCGACCGGACTCACCCGGCTTGAGACGGGTCGAATACCCGACTCTTTCGTCGCGTCCACGTTCCGTCTTCACGCTGGCGCGGATTCAGGTTCTCTGATGCAATTCACCTTGTAGCCATGACGCTCGGCCGACAATTCAAATTCGCCGCCCTGTCGCTGCTCGGCCTCCTGTTGGGTCAACCCCAACTCGACGCCGCGGAGCGCCGGCTCTCCGGCCAGGTGATTTTCAAACAACAGTGCGCCAAGTGCCACGGGAAAACTGGCGGCGGCGTGAAGGGCAAATACGACGACGCGCTCCTCGGCGACTGGTCGCTCGAAAAGCTCACCCGTTACATCGACAAGAACATGCCGGACGACGCGCCGGAGAAATGCGTGGGCGAGGACGCCGCCGAGGTCGCCCGCTACATCCACGACGCGTTCTACTCGACCGAGGCCAGGGCGCGGAACCATCCGCCGCGCGTCGAACTTGCCCGCCTCACCAACCGCCAATACGTCCACACGATTGCCGACCTGATCAAATCGTTCGGCCCAAGTGACGACCTTCCGGGCCAGGAGCGCGGGCTGGGCGGCAATTATCGGCCCCGAACGCGAAGAGGGCAGGAGGAAAGGAAATCCTTCGACCGGGTGGACCGCCAGGTGAGTTACACCTTCGGCACCAACAGCCCGGACGCCGAAAGCCTCGGCACCGGGACAAACGAATTCAATATCACCTGGCGCGGTTCGGTCCTCGCCGACGAATCCGGCGATTACGAGTTCATCCTCAAGACGCCCAATGGCGCCCGGCTTTGGGTGAACGATGACGACGTGGCTTTGATCGATGCCGGCGTCGCCTCGAGCGTAGTGACCGAGCACAAGGCCGTCCTTCGCCTGCTGGGCGGACGGGTGTACCCGCTGCGGCTGGAGTTTTTCAAAGCGCCGAAGGACAAGCTGGTTTCCATCGACTTGTTGTGGAAACCGCCGCACGGCACCGAGCAACTCATCCCGGCGCGCAGCCTCTCGCCAGTCCGGGTTTCGCCCACGTTCGTCCTCGCCACGCCGTTTCCGCCCGACGACAGCAGCGTGGGCTACGAGCGCGGCGTAGGCGTTTCCAAAGCGTGGGACGAAGCCACGACGCAGGCCGCCATCGAAGTGGCCAACCACTTGGTGAAGCATCTGGACCGGCTCTCAGACAGCAAACCCAGGGCCAGTGACAAAGTCGACGGGCGAGGTAGCGAAGCCGTCCCGGCTGCGAGTTCGGGCAGCGTCCCGCTGCCCGATTCTTCGGGTCGG
>CAZZAQ010000772.1:0-2848 GCA_964652165.1 uncultured Bifidobacterium sp. | reverse complement strand
CCACCAAGGCCTCGCTTCGCTCGGCCGGGCAGGCGAGACGCCTGCCCTACGTTGGCGGTACTCGCGCGATGCGCCTGTCACGCCGTCAGCGCCTTGGCCCGCTCCTGGAGCGCGTTGAGGAAGGCCTGCGTGATGGGCGTGCGCTTGCCCTGCCAGAGCGCGCCGATGATTGCCGGCGGGAAACCGGCCAGTGTCAGGAGCCGCACGCTATCCGACGGCGGGCTTTTCGGCACGACGACTGTCAGGCCGATGCCGTAACCGTTGGCGACGTAGGCTTCGAGCACGTCGAGGGACGACACTTCGATGCGCGGAAACCAGTCCACGCCCAGCCGGGCCAGCCCCTCCTGGAAGTGGCGCGCGATGGGCTCCGCCTCGGGCAATGAGATGAGCGTCTCCTCGATCCGGTCGCGCTTCCAAAGCTCCTCGGCAGACTGAATTCGGCTGGCCGCCGGCACGAGCAATCCCAGCGGCAGCTTCAGCAGTGGCACGCCGTTGATCCCGGCGGGCAGCTTGCCTTCGAGCAGCGTCACGGCGAAATCGATTTCCTGCCGCTGGAGCAGCCCCTCGAGTTCCGGCAGGTACCCGTTGCGCAGCGTCACCTTCAATTCCGGAAACCGTTTCCGAAGGTGCCGCAACAACGGCGGCAGATGATCGCGCAGGATGATCTCCGACGCCCCGATGCGCAGATGAAAATACTTGCCGCCGCGCCGCAGCTTTTCGCCGACCGACTCGACGTTGTCGAAGAAAGGCTTGATGAACGCGAAGAGCTCCTCCCCCGCCGGCGTGAGCTGGAAGGGCCGCCGTTGAAACAGCGTCAGCCCGAGGTCTTCCTCGAGCTGGATCACCTGGCTGCTCATGGCCGGCTGCTGGATGCCGTACGGCATGTTGCGCACCGCTTCGCCGATGCCCCCGTGCCGGGCCACGTAGTAGAACAATTCGAGGTGATGCGTGTTCATGCGCCGATGCGATATGCTCTACGGCTCAAGGCCGTGAACCGTCGGCCAGCAGCCGCGCACCGACGGCGCGTGCAGCCGCAAGGATGGGTCATCGCCAATCCAGCCTGGCTTGTTGGCGGCATCTACGAACGCCACGCCGATCGGCAGCTCCGGCTGTTCATCCGCCAGGCGGATCATCTTCGCCTCGGCCTCGTCGCTCATCGCGATCCATGCCATCTTGAGCGCCATCGGGTTGAGCGCGCGGGCTTTGATCTTGTCGAGTTCCGTTGGGCTTACCCGGGCAAACCGCTTCATCATCTTGAGCAGCGAAAGCGGGCTGAAGCCTGGGTCCTTGCCGCACGCCGCCCAGCAGATCGCCGGCAAGGGGAATCGCTTGTGCAGCTCCACAATGTCCACATAGTCGCGCGTCTCGGTGCGGGCGGACAGGGCAAGCGCTTTGTTCGTGGCCATGTCGAACAGGTGAAGCCGCCAGCCCAGCAACGGGTCGCGTTCGATGGGGAAAAATCGAAAGGCCGAGTCGGCCGCCCAATCGATCTCCACCATTTCTGCGCCACGGCTGACCTTGGCCTTGCGGAAGGTGGACTCCTTCTCCCACTCCCCGTAGCGGGAGGGCGTTTCCACGCTGAAGCCGGCTCGGCGCAGGCTCTCGACGTCGCGGTTGCTGGCACGCGTCACTTCTTCGCCCAGTTCGTGGAAGATGTCGAAGTCGTGCGAAAAGCGGGCGGCGTCATCGGCGGCATTGAGCACCACGCCTCCAGCAAAGTGGCTCTCCTCACTCCGGTTGGCGGCGAGGATGGCTAGGACGTCCTTTTGAAGAGGGGTGAGAGGCATTGGTGCAATTCCTGGGCGGCCCGCCAGGCGCGGCGATCGCCGTATTCGCGCAGGTGCTCGATCACCAGGCGCACGTCCTCCAGGTGCCGCACCCGCGCGTCCGGGTGCCAGAACCAGAAACATTCCGAGTGGCTTCGGACCAAAGCGGAGGCGCGCTCGACCAGTTCCGGCGGCGCCGGAGTGGGCGGGGGCAACTCATGCAATTCATCGGGCGCGCCGGCCATAGCGACACTATACCGAGACCTGCCTCAATGGGCAAGGAGGCCGTAACAGTGATCCGCGGGCTGAAGCCGCGTAGCTCATTGCGTAGCTGCGACCGTGAGGTCGCGGAACGGGGAGGCTGGAGGTTGGGCGACTGGAGCGATTGCGTTCCCGCCTGAGAATCCAGCCCGCGACCTCACGGTCGCAGCTACACAAAACGGAAGCGAAGCTCGCGGCTACCGGCTTCCAATTGCTCCGCGCCGGGTCAAAACCTGGTTTTCGCCCGCCGAAAAGAACAGTTGACGAGTGCGACGGGAAACCTTACTTCAAGGCCGCAGTCCCGATGGCTTACCTGAAAGCTGGTTGTATCGCTTTCCAACGAAACGTGCCGTGCTGGCGTCGAGTGTCGCCAGGGGTTCGCGGCGACAAGCCCCGGGTCTTGAAGAGCATCAATCCAAACAGAAGAAAGGACACATGAAGGTCAAAACTCATCTCGCGGGGATCACTGGCGCCTGCGCCGCGCTGGCAACGGCGCTGGCCTTGCCGGCGAGCGCCGCGGACACGGGACTCTACTTCAACGCCGATGCGGGCGCCAACTGGGCCCAGGATGCCAACAGCGACGGCGAGGATGTGAAGTTCGACATCGGGTTCCGCTTCAGCGCGGGCGTCGGCTACAACCTCAACAAAAATTGGGGCGTCGAATTCGACACCGGCTATGTCTGGAATACCATCGACAAGGTCGGGGGCAGTTCATTGTCCGGCGACAGTTCGTTCTCGCACATTCCATTCATGGTCAACGTGGTCTACCGTTATCCGCTTGGCGCCAAGTTCGAGACTTACATCGGCGGCGGCGCGGGCGG
>CAZZAQ010000771.1:0-2850 GCA_964652165.1 uncultured Bifidobacterium sp. | reverse complement strand
GGCCGCGACGCACACGCACACCGGCCCCATCGTGCCGCGCAACTCCTCGCGCGAATTGTCTGAAGGCGCGACCAACGCCGCCGCGCGCCAGTTTGCCGCGTCCCTCCCCGAACTCATCGCCCGCAGCGTGCGCGAAGCAGCCGGAAAACTCGCGCCGGTTCGCGCCTTCGCGGCCCTCGGGCTGGAGGAGCACTTGAGCCACAACCGCCGCTACTTGTTGCGCGACGGCACTGTGGGGTGGAACCCGCCCAAGCTCGGGACGAATGCAGTCCGGCCCGCCGGCCCCATCGATCCGGAGGTCGCCGTCGTGTACTTCGAGAGCCTCGCGACCAACGCGCTGGCTACACTGGTCAATTTTGCGATGCACCCGGATACCGTCGGCGGCACGCAAATTTCCGCCGACTATCCCGGCGCGCTGGCCCGCAGGCTGGCCGCCTGGAAAGGCCCCGACATGCTCACCGTGTTCGCCAATGGCGCTTGCGGCAACATCAACCACCGCGACCTCCGCTGGCTCGACCCGCAAAAAGGCCCCGACGAAGCCGAGCGCCTCGGCGGCGTGCTCGCGGGTGCTGTCCAGCGCACCTGGCCGCGCCTCGTTCCGCTCACCAACGCCGCACCCCGCGCCCGCAGCGAGATTGTCCAACTCCCTCTGGCGAAAATCACCGAAACCGATCTCGAACGCGCCCGTGCCACGGTGAACCGCCTCGCCGACCGGCAGACAAAGTTCCTCGACAAGGTGGACGCATTCAAAGTCCTGGACGTGGCCGCCCGCAAAGGCAAGCCATGGGAAGTCGAAGTGCAAGTCATCGCCCTCGGCGAGCAGTTGGCCATCGTCGGCCTGCCGGGCGAGATCTTCGTCGAGTTGGGCCTGGGGATCAAAAAGGCGTCCCCGTTTCCGGTCACCGTCATCGCCGAACTGGCCAACGGCTCGATCGGCTACGTCCCAAACCGCTCCGCCTACGCGGAGGGGAATTACGAAGTGGTCAGCGCCCGCTGCGCGGAAGGCGCAGGCGAATTGCTGGTCGAAAGCGCGGTGAAACTCCTTCGTCAACTGCAGAGGTAGGGCGCATCGTGCCGAGACCACCAACGTAGGGCAGGCGTCTCGCCTGCCCGGCCGAGCGAAGCGAGGCCTTGGTAGTGAGTAAGCCGCGCCTTTCGGCGCGGCAGGGCAGGCGGGACGCCTGCCCTACGTTCCCGGCGCGCCCTCGACCGTGGTCGTACTTCCAGCATAAACCCGCGGCGGGACAGGCGCCGCAAAACATTGGACAAGCTTCCCGCTCAGGGTCTAGCCTGCGCCTCGTTCCCTCCGCCATCGGGCCGTGAGCCGTGAATAGCGGGGATGGGATCACGTCAGTACACATTACGCACTACACACCGTACCCACTGTCATGAACGATTCCCTCAAGCCCCAGGCCGACGCAGGCGTCTCGCGCCGGAGTTTCCTCAAGTCCACCTCCACCGCCGTCGCCGGCGGCACGCTGCTGAGCGCGTTGCCCATCGAACGCTTCGCCCACGCGGCGTCGCCGGGAGACACCCTGCGCATCGGACTTGTCGGCTGCGGCGGGCGCGGGCGCGGCGCCGCGGTGGATTCACTATCCGGCCCAAGTGATCTCAAACTCGTAGCCCTGGCCGACGCCACCGAACAGGCCTTCGATACCAACAGCAAGAAGCTCTTCAGCCCGATCGAGAAGGCCCTGGAGGAAACGAACAAAGCGATGAAGGATCGGCCCGAGCGCGTGGCGGTGAAGGCGGACAAACGATTCGTCGGTTTCGACGCCTACAAAGCCGCCATTGCCGAAGCCGACGTGGTCATCCTCGCCACGCCGCCGGGCATGCGGCCGATGCAGTTCGAGGAGGCAATTCGCCAGGGCAAGCACGTGTTCATGGAAAAGCCCGTCGCGGTGGATGCGCCCGGCGTGCGTCGCGTCCTGGCCGCCGCGGAGGAAGCCAAGAAAAAGAACCTGAAGGTGGGCGTCGGTTTGCAACGCCGCCATCAGGCCGGTTACCTCGAGACGATCAAGCGCATCAACGACGGCGCCATTGGCGACTTGTCGGCGTTGCGCGCTTATTGGAACGGCTCCACACCCTGGGTCAAGCGACGGGCCGACCTGGAGGCGGCCTTCGGCCGGAAGCTCACCGAGTTTGAATACCAGTTCCACAACTGGTATTATTTCGTCTGGATGTGCGGCGACCACATCTGCGAGCAGCACATCCACAACCTCGACGTCGCCAACTGGATCAAAGGCGGCCATCCGGAGAAGGCCCGCGGCAACGGCGGTTGCCAGACCCGCAAGGGCAAGGACTACGGCGAAATCTTCGACCACCACGTCGTGGAGTACACCTACGAGGACGGCACCATCCTCTTCAGCCAGTGCCGGCATCAAAACGGATGCTGGGGCGATGTCTCCGAACACGCCATCGGCACCAAAGGCTCCGTCGATTTCGATGGCCGTGGCTACACCATCCGCGGCGAGAATGCCTGGCGCCGGAGCGCAGGGGACAACGCTCCTTACCGCCAGGAACACGTCGATCTCTACGACGCGATCCGGCACGACAAGCCCTACAACGAAGCGTTCTACGGCGCCATGAGCACGATGACCGCCATCCTGGGCCGCATGGCCACTTACTCGGGCAAGGAGATCACGATGAAGGATGCGTTGGCCTCGAACATCGATACGTTGCCGAAGAACCTGGCCTGGGACGCCGAGCCGCCCGTCAAGCCCGACGCCGATGGTCTGTACAAGCTTCCCATCCCCGGCGTGACCGACGTGCTGCGGGCGCGCAATGCCTGAGTTTCAGTAATCAGTAATCAGTATTCAGTAATCAGTATTCAGTCCGACGGACCTCGGG
>CAZZAQ010000770.1:0-2852 GCA_964652165.1 uncultured Bifidobacterium sp. | reverse complement strand
CCTACCAAGTTCATGGAAAGGACCGACGGCTACCAGGCTTCAATGACGCTTTACGCTCTCGGCAACGAGCGGGCGATTGCCGCGCGGGGAACTCGCGGCGGATTCCTCATCCGGCGCGGCCGCAGTCGGCAACCGGGCTTCGCGGAGTTTGTTCCGTAGGGTCCGAAGACTGATGCCGAGACGTTTGGCGGCGTGCGTGCGGTTGTCGTGACATCGGGCCAGGACGGCGAGTATGTGGCGCATCTCCGCTTCGTCGAGCGATTCCGCTTCCGGCTCCACGGTCCCAAGGGCCGCGGCGCCGAGTTCTCCGATCGTGACATGCAAGTGCGCAGGTTCGAGGACGCCGTCCAGGCAACGGAGTTGCGCCCACTCGATAGTGTCTTGAAGCTGGCGGACATTGCCGGGCCATCCATGGTCTTGCAGCACCCTCCAACTGGCTGGGGAGATTGACGGCAGGCCGCCGCCGTGCCGGCGAACGGACACTTCGCGGAACCGTTCGACCAGAAGCGGGATGTCTTCCGGCCGTTCGCGCAGCGGGGGAACACGGAGAGACAGGCCGTTCAGCGCGTGAAACAACCCCTCCTGAAATCTCTTGCGCTCCACCATCGCCGGCAAGTCGCTGGAGGTTGTGGCCATCACACGCGCGGTGAGAGGGGAGGGGGATCGACTGCCGGGACGCTCCAGTTTTCGTGTCTCAAGCACGCGAAGCAACCGGGCCTGGGCGGCGAGCGGCAAGGAGCCGATTTCCTCCAGCAGCACGGCGCCGCCGTGAGCCAGTTCCAGCACTCCCACGCGGCTTTCCACCGGACCAGTTCCATCGCCGAACAATAGCCTTTCGATGCGCCCTTCGGAGATGCTCGCGCAATCCACCTCCAGCAATGGAGTCTCGGCGCGCGGGCTGAAGGAGTGAATCACCCGGGCCAGGAACTTCTTGCCGACGCCAGGCTCGCCCTGGATCAGGACGGTGGCCTCGGTGCGCGCCACTCGGCGCGCCTGGCCGCGCAGTTCCTCCAACGCGCGGCTCCGGCCGATCAATTCCGCCGAGCCGGCTTCGGCCAGATATTGCGCCGCCCCGGACAGACGCCTGAAGCTCTCGGCCTGTTGAATGAGCACTTCGAGTTGCTCGGGCAAAACCGGCTTGAGCAGGAACCCGAAAGCGCCGCTTCGCACGCATTCGGCTGCCGATGCAGCGGCGTCCGGGCTGAATACGACGACCAGAATCGGCCGGCCGGGGACCGCATTCAAGTTGTTTAGCAGGTGCGCGCCTGCGCCATCCGGCAACTGCCCATCCGCGATGACCAGATCGAAAGACTCGCGGTTCAATGCTTGTTGGGCGGCTTGCAGCGAAGCTTCCCTGGCCACCTGCCAGCGCGGCTTCGAGCATTGTTCGACCTGGGCGCGCAGAGACTCGTCTTCACTGACCAGGAGGATTCGTTCGATCATCATAGACACTGTCCAATCCTGGGTGCGGCGCAGCAAGTTCAATACCTCCTCGCGCCGTCGGCGTTTATTCGCACCGTTCCGTTGACGCTTAACGCGATGACGCTGAATCGGGGCCGCATCGGATCCGGGCGCGGGAGAAAATTTTTCCGTTGCCCGGCAATTTCAACCGGGTTGGGTCGGACGAAACATTGAAGTGATTCCGCCGCAGGCGGCTCCTCCCGGATATTTCATGCGCCCCGTAGCCGCCGACGTGAGGAGGCGGATGGACCATACCAGGGACCGTGTCCGCCTCCTCACGTCGGCGGCTGCGGGCTGACGGCGCCATATGCGATCTGTGAAATCTCGACGTTCAGTGGCGCTTTCCCCTTGCGGCAATGAGCGGGCGATTGCCGCGCGGGGAGCTCGCGGCTGTTTCCTCATCCGTCCCGGCTGCGGCGAGCAAGCGGAACTTACGGAGTTTGTATCGGAGTGCCCGGACAGTGATGCCGAGACGTTTCGCGGCGTGCGTGCGGTTGTCGTGACATCGGGCCAGCACGGCAAGGGTGTGGCGCATCTCCGCTTCGTCGAGCGTTTCCACTTCAGGCTCCATGGGGCCAGGCGCTGCTGCGCCGAGTGCTCCGATGGTGACATACAGGTGCGCCGGTTCGAGGACGCCGGCCGGGCCATGGAGCATCGCCCGCTCAATGGTGTCTCGAAGCTCGCGGACATTGCCCGGCCAGTCATGGTTGTGAAGCGCGCTCCAACAGGCGGGGGAGACTGACGGGAGGTCGCGGCCGTGCCGGCGAGCGGAAATCTCGCGGAACCGTTCAACCAGGAGCGGGATGTCCTCCGGCCGCTCGCGCAGCGGGGGAACACGGAGACTGAGGACGTTCAGCACGTGAAACAGCCCCTGCTGAAATTTCTGGCGCGCCACCATCGCCGGCAAATCGCGGGAGGTTGTGGCCATCACGCGTGCGGTCAGCGGGGAGGGAGACCGGCTGCCGGGACGCTCCAATTTGCGTGTCTCGAGCGCGCGCAGCAACCGGGCCTGGGCGGCGAGCGGCAAGGAGCCGATTTCCTCCAGCAGCACGGCGCCGCCGTGAGCCAGTTCCAGCACGCCCACGCGGCTTTCCGCCGGACAACCCACAGCGCCGAATAATAGCCCTTCGACTCGCCCTTCGGAGATGCTCGCGCAATGCACCTCCAGCAAAGGAGTCTCGGCGCGCGGGCTGAGGGAGTGAATCGCCCGGGCCAGGAACTTCTTGCCGACGCCGGGCTCGCCCTGGATCAAGACGGTGGCCTCGGTGCGCGCCACTTTGCGCGCCTGGCCGCGCAGTTCCTCCAAGGCGCTGCTCGGGCCGAGCAATTCCGCCGAGCCGGCTTCGGCCAGATATTGCGCCGCCCCGGACAGGTGCCTGAAGTTGTCGGCC
>CAZZAQ010000769.1:0-2853 GCA_964652165.1 uncultured Bifidobacterium sp. | reverse complement strand
GCTGCTACGCGGCGCGGACCGCGCGGCGCGCCGTCCCTACCGTCCAAGCCATTGCAGTGTCAAGATGCGCCGCGTCCAATCCCAGCCTCAAGTTGCGGGAGCAGGTGCATGAATCCGGGCGATCCGCCTCCTTCGGCGCCGGATTTTCGCTCGTTTCGCTCGTTTCGCTCGTTTGGCGCTAACACCTCTGCGCCTCGTTGTGCATCGTCGCTCCGGTGCGCGATGATTGCGTCAACTGCCGGCCGGGGCTCGGCCAGGTTCCGAGTTCCGGGTGCCGGGTTCCGGGTTTTTGGCCAACTCGGAACCCTCAACCCGGAACTCGGAACGGCCGCTGCGGGGCATTTTGGCTCGCGCCGAGCAGGAGCTCGGCGCTCCGGGCCGGGCTTTTTGAGGAGCTTTCACCGCGGATTTCACGGATTCCACGGATGGCATCTGGAGTCTGCAACTTCTCATCCGCGTCATCCGCGCAATCCGTGGTTCCTTTTCCCCTCAGCCGCGACGGCTCAGCTATCCTCGGCCCACTGTTCCGTCGGGGAGGGAGGACAGGAAGTCCGCCCGTCGTGCGTCGCGGCGGTGCCAAGCTGCGCCCTGAAACAAGTCAGACCCAATCAAGCTCCGTCAAGCCCAGTCAAACCCAATCAAGCCCAGTCAAGCTGAGTCAAGCCCAGTCATATTCAGTCCGAGCCAGTCAAACTCAGTCGCAGCCGGTCAAACTGAGTCAAACATGCCAGCGGCATGGGCTCGCCGCCAAACACGTACGATGGTCACGGCTAATCGGCCTGCGCCAGCCGCCCGAATTTCTTCTCCAGCTCCCGGTAGTTCATCTCGATGAGGGTCGGCCGGCCGTGCGGGCAGGTGTAAGGCATCGCGCAGTGGCGCAGGTCGTTGACGAGGTTCTCCAACTCCGGGCCGCGCAGCGGATCGTTGGCCTTCACCGCGTGGCGGCAAACGGTCTTGGCAATCGTGTGCTCGCCGAGACGCTGCGCGTTGACTTGTTGTCCGGCGGCCTTGAGTTCGTCGATCATCTCGAGCACGAAGCGGCGCGCGTCGGGCGCCTTCACCATCGGCGGCAGGCCGTCGAGAAGGAAGGTGCGCTCGCCAAACTCGCTCAGGCTGACGCCGAGGCGGTTCAACGTCGCGAGCTGTCCGCGGAGAAACTGCGCGTCGCGCGCGGACAACTCGACGGTTTCCGGCAGAAGCAGCCGTTGCGCCGGCACGCAGCCGCTTTCCAGGCGCGCGAGCATCTGCTCGAAGAGAATCCGCTCGTGTGCCGCGTGCTGGTCCATGAGCACCAGCCCACGGTCGCTTTCGAGCACCACGTAGAGCCGGCCGATCACGCCGACGAGACGGAGGGGGACGTGCAGGAGGGGGGTCGGCTCGGAGGGGGAGTGAGGGAGCGGGGGAGTGAGGAGGGGAGTGAGCGGGGGAGTGAGTGAGTGGGTGAGTGGGAGCGGTGCAGGCGATGCGGTGATGGACTCTGACGGAGGCGGGATTTGTTTCGGCGGTGGCGCGATGTGTTTCGTCCCGACATCAGGCGGCTCTGGCTTCGGCTCCAACGTGCCGGCAAGTGGGGTGCCAGTGAGTGGAGTGAACGACGGAAGTTCGCGGGGCTCGGGCACAGCCGGCGGCGCGGGAGCGGGGCTGGAGCTTGTCACAAGCTGCACGTGGGGCGCGGCCGGTGTGTGGAAGCGCACCAGCGTTTCGCGCACGGATTGGGCGACGCATTGGCGGACGGCGCGCTCGTCGTGAAACTTCACCTCGCGTTTGGCCGGGTGGATGTTCACGTCGACGAGCGCGGGATCGATTTCGAGGCACAGGCAGCAGACCGGGTAACGGCCCTTCATCAACGCCGTGTGGTAGCCTTCGACGAGGGCAAAGTTGATGCCGCGGTTCTCGATGGGCCGCCGGTTGACGAAGACGTACTGGTCCTCGCGCGTGGAACGGGAGACGCCGGGAGCGCCGATGAAGCCCCAGAGGCGGAGGGAACGTGGTGCGTGGTGCGTGGTGCGTGATGCGTCGAACGGATTTTCTTCCTCCGTGCGGTCTGAGTCGGGAAACTCGGCATGGAATTCGACCGCGAGCAGTTTCTGTTCGTCGCCGAACAAGGCCCGAAGGCGCTCGCGCAGCGCGGCCATTCGGGACTCGGGTTTGTTGGCGCCGGCCGCCGCGGGAAGCTGCCAGACGGGCCGTCCATCCCGGACGAAGTGGAACGCGACCTGCGGGTGGGCCAGCGCGGCGAGCGTCAGGTAGTGTTGGATGTGCGCGGATTCCGTTTCCTCGGCGCGCAGAAACTTGCGCCGCGCCGGCAGGTTGAAGAATAGCGAGCGGACTTCGACACAGGTGCCAGCGGGCGCGCCGGCCTCGCGCACCTCGATGAGTTTCCCGCCGTGGATGACGACCTGCGTGGCGGCCGGGGAATCTCCCTCGCGCTCGCGCGTGGTCAACGTCATCCGGCTGACGCTCGCGATGCTGGGCAGAGCCTCGCCGCGGAAGCCCATCGTGGTCACAGCCGCGAGGTCCTCGGCACGCTGGATTTTGCTCGTGGCGTGGCGCTCCAGGCAGAGCAAGGCGTCGTCGCGGCTCATGCCGGCGCCATCGTCGGTCACGCGGATCAGGCTGCGTCCGCCTGCCTGGGTTTCGACCGTCAGGTGGCTGGCCTGCGCGTCCAGGGCGTTTTCGACCAACTCCTTCACCACGCTGGCCGGCCGTTCGACCACTTCGCCGGCGGCGATTTGGTTGGCGACCTGCTCGGGGAGGAGGCGGATGCGGTTCACGGGCGGCAGCGTAAAACGTGAAACGTGAAACGTAAAACGTGAAACGTGAAACGTAAGAGTGAAGGGCGTTCTCCGACAA
>CAZZAQ010000768.1:0-2859 GCA_964652165.1 uncultured Bifidobacterium sp. | reverse complement strand
CCCTCATCCTCACGTAATTCGTTTCAACCACGAATGGACACGAATGAACACGAATGGAAAAGACACGGAGTTCACGGATTGACACGGATGGGTTCCGTGAAAATCCGTAAAATCCATTTCCTCAGCCTAGAACTCATCTCATAAATGCCGTGGTGGGGCGCGTCGCTCCGCGCGCGCCGTCGCGCAACCTGGAAAAGGCTGGCTTTCCCTGAAAATCGTACGCCTTGGCGCGCGCGGAGCGACGCGCCCTACCATTTATGAGATGGCTTCCAGTCTCTCCTTGATTCGTGTCCATTCGTGTTCGTTCATTCGTGGTTGAAGCCTGCTGCCCGAAATTACGTGTGGATTTGGGCTCGGAGCGGCGCGCTTGAGTTTCCGGCCGGCGGCACTAGTCTCCGTCGCGTGGCCGACCGCGACAAGCCCGCCGCGCCCGTCATTGCCCTCGCTGACGCCGCGACATTGCCGGGCATCCCGTCCCTATCCCCAACCGCCCGCCGCTGGCACAAACCGATGTTCATCGTGTTTCTTGTGACGTGGGCGGCGAACACCGCGCTGGCAGGCTTGCGAGTTGAATTGCCGGTTGGATTCGGCTGGGTCGAGGCGCTGCTACCCGTCAGTGCGGTCACCACGACGCTGCTCGCGCTGGCGTGCCGGCTGCCGCTTCAAAACGTCCTGATGGCCGGCGTCAGCATCTCCTCGCTGGCCACGGGCATCCTGGCCGTGGGTGCGATGACCGGAACGCCGTTCGGGCCAATCGTCTTCACCGACAGGCTGGGCGAGCGACTCTTCGAGGTGGTGCCTTGGCCGCTGCCCTTGTTGTGGGTGGTGCTAATCATCAACGGCCGCGGCGTCGGCCGACTCATCATGCGGCCGTGGCGCAAAACGAATTACTACGGTTTCTGGGTGATCGGAATCACCTGCGGGCTGGTGACGCTCTTCGCGTTCGGCTTCGAGCCGTTCGCTGCGAAGGTGAAGCACTACTGGCGCTGGCAAACCGCGCTGGGGACGGCGAGCTGGTACACGGCGCCATGGGTGGCTTTTCTCGGGTGGCTCCTGACCGCGGTGGCGATCGTCGCGTTGAGCATCCCGTGGCTGATCAACAAACATCCGGTAAAACAGCCGATGGACTACCAGCCGTTGATCATGTGGACGCTCCTGAATCTATGGCCGGCGGCGGGCAACGCGAGCCGCGGACTTTGGACGCCGGTCGTTCTCGCGGTGACCCTCAACACGGTCGTCGCTGTTTACGCCATACGCGGGGCACGCTGGTGAAAGGATTCGGGGGCGAAGTGAGGGCGCGCAACTCTCCACCCTGTTTGGCATGCGAGAGCCGTACTACGGAAACGTGATGGCGAGATTCCGGATAACCGGATCAGTAGCCCACATGTTGACCGGGGCAAACGTCTTTCCAAACCTCATGAAGCGGGCGCTGCCGTCGGCAAATGCGTAGTTGGAGCCAGTGCCGCCGCTGTGCCGGATCTGATTGACCTGGATGAGGTCATCATCCGCGTAGGAGTCCATCCAGAAGTGCCCTTCGCCCGGAGGGGGCGGACCCGGATCGCCTTCCTTCTCGCCAAAGACCACTGTTTCGGTTGGTTCCAAAATCGCGGTTTCTGGAAACCCGTTGGTCTGGGTAGTGGCCTTGAAGTAGTCGTTGAAACCATTGATGATGTAACTGCGCGGGGCGTTGTCGGGCGGGTTGGGACCCCCGAAGGAGTGTCCCGGCGACCCATCGCTCGGGCACCTGAGAATCCTTAAGTCCCGGTAGCCTTCCTGCAATGCGGTGGTCCAGCGAAGGCCGCCGCGCACCGGGTAGCGCCCATCGTTGTCGTCGGCGTAGATATTGAGCGAGAGCCCAAGCTGCTTGAGGTTGTTCACGCATTGAATGCGCTTGGCCGCCTCCTTCGCCTTGGCCAAAGCGGGCAACAGCATGCCGGCAAGGATGGCGATGATGGCGATCACCACCAGCAGTTCGATGAGCGTGAATGCCGCGCGTCGCGCGGTCCGGTTCGATTCAATTTTTCCCTTCATGACTTCGCACGGCTGCCGGGCACAGCCAATTCCGCAAGTTTCGACCCCAAAGCGCGGTGAAAAATTCAGGGAAATTTCGGACGGCGAGGAATCAAACGGAAGGTCCAAAGGACGCGACGGCGACGAAGTTGCCCAGCGAGTCCATCCCGAATTCCGATGCCGAAACCACCCAGTTGTTCCAGCGGATAGTGCGAATCAGGCAATCCCGATGCCTCGGGATACCGATGCGCGCCGCTGTTCTCCAGTTGCTCCCATGCCAGGAAATGGGCACCATGTCGGCGTGATTCGATTCAATACAGGCGAGATCGTCGCACTTGGCGCGCTATTCTGCGCCGGCTGCGCACGGTTTGAGGACCGCCCTTTGATCCCCGCGCGGTCGGCTGCGACCATCGAAACGCGGTCACTTGCGGAAGCAGGCTTGCAATCGTTCCTTGCGACGAATCTTCATCACGCCTTCGCGGTGTGGCCGCCCGAGGAGTGGAATTTTGACCAGCTCACTCTCGTGGCGCTCTATTTTCAACCCCGGCTCGACGTCGCACGCTCGCGATGGCAGGTGGCGCAAGCCGGCATCCAGACTGCGGCTGGCCGGCCCAATCCCAGCATCACCGTCGCGCCTGAGTACAACGTGAACGCTGCCAGCGGCGTGTCGCCCTGGGGGAATCGGCTGTCGTTTGACGTGCCGATTGAGACGGCGGGCAAGCGCGGTTACCGCATGGCGCGCTCCGCTCATTTGGCCGAAGCGGCCCGCCTCCAGGTGGTGCGCGAGGCGTGGCAAGCGCGCAATGAACTCCACGCCGCGCTGCTGGAACGCGACGCCACACGACAGCG
>CAZZAQ010000767.1:261-2859 GCA_964652165.1 uncultured Bifidobacterium sp. | reverse complement strand
CGCCGGTTTGAAAGCGCGCCGTCGGCGCAGGGATGAGAGTCGTCCCAACGGCACAGATTGAGGCTAAATTGCCAGCCATCGCTTGAGGGCATCGCGCACGTCTTTCAGCACCCGCGCATCAAACTGCCCGGCCTTGCGCGCGAATTCGGTCCATTTGACCGGCTGCACGCTCTGGGCGTTGACGTAGCTTTGCTCGCGCAGCCACGGCACCCGCGGCAAGGTCACTTCGTAGGGCGTCGCGCCGTATTGGGTGGTGATTTGAACGACTGAGGCGACGGCCAGCCGAATGTTAGGATCGGGCGCCGAGACGACCAGGGCGAATCGGGGCTTGGACTGGTAGCCAAACTCGACAAACCAAACCTCACCGGGCTGCGGGCCTGCCTTCATTCATCTGATCCCACAATTCGGCGCGCCGGCGGGCGGGCGCCAGGATTTCGTCTTCCGGGCTGTCGGCCGACAAGGGGAAGGGAATCGTGCGTCGTTTGACCAGTTGCACGAAGAGCAGGCGGACCACTTCGCCCGGCGTCGTGCCGATCTGTTCGGACACGCGCGTCGCTTCCGCCAGCAGCCGCTTGTTGATCCGGCAACGGAACATCTCAGTCATGCCTCAATTGTGCCCGATACCCGGACTATTTCAAGCCTGTTCCCGGATGTTTTCGGGGGACGGGCCAAAGCGCCGCCGCAACGCCAGCATGGGCGTCCGCTTTTGGTAAGCGTCGGAGTTGAAACGGGCGACGGGAGAGCTTAACCTCCGGGCAACTATGAGACCCGAAGACATTCGAGAGCTTCGCGACGCCCAGCCTTTCGTGCCCTTTCGGATCTGCCTCACTGACGGAAAAGCGTACGATGTTCCACACCGCGACTTCGTGATGATGGCCCGAACCGTGATTGACATCGGTGTCGCCAGCAATCCGGCGGGCGGCATCTACGACCAAATCGTCCGGGTCTCGCCGCTGCACATCGTGCGGATTGAAAACTTACAAGCTGCCTGAACTTCGCCAGTCCCGCGGCGTGAGCCCGAACTGTAGAGGCGAACTGGCGTTCGCCGCTGATCAGCTCCGAGGGTAGGCGTACTTTGCGATGGGTTCATTGGCGAAGGAGAAGTGCGGCGGACGCCAGTCCGCCGCTACGCACAGGCAGTGGGTTCGTCATTGCGCAGCCGTCGGTTGGTGAGGTTTCCTAGGGCAAACGTATGGCTGAAGGCTCTAAGCTCACTCGCATCCCGACCCTAAAGACCGTCGAAGACTTTCGCCGTCACGTCGCGGCACTCGGGGTGAACCTGCCGTGCGACGAGCGGATTGAAACCGGTGGGGCGTCGCCCCTGGCCTGGCCCGTTACCGGGGTCGCAATCAATGGCAAGACCGTCGGCAACCGCTGGGCGATTCAACCCATGGAGGGATGGGATGGAACGTCGTCGGGCGGCGTTACTGACGACGTGCGCCGGCGCTGGCAGCGGTTCGGCCTCAGCGGGGCCAAGCTCATTTTCGGCGGCGAAGCGATGGCCGTGCGCCCGGACGGCCGCGCGAACCCAAACCAACTCGTCCTCTCGGAAGCGAACAAGGCCGGGCTGGCCGAGTTGCGCGAACTGCTCATCCGTTCCCACCGCGAACGCTTCGGCAACACGGACGATCCGGTCATCGGCTTCCAGCTCACCCATTCCGGCCGCTTCTGCAAGCCGAACGACAAACGCCGCCTGGAGCCGCGCGTGGCGTTCCGGCACCCGATCCTCGACCGCCGATTCGGCGTCACTTCGGACGCGCAAGTCTTCACCGACGGCGAAATCGAGCAACTGATCCTGGACTACGCGCGGGCGGCGCGGGTCGCGCGTGAGGCGGGCGCGGACTTCGTCGACATCAAACATTGTCACGGCTACCTGCTGCACGAGTTTCTCGGCGCGCACACGCGGCCGGGCAAATTCGGAGGCAGCTTCGAGAACCGGACGCGCATCCTTCGTGAAATCGTGGCGGGCATTCGCGCGGACTCGAACCCGATCGATATCGGTGTGCGGCTGAGCGCGTTCGATTTCGTTCCGTTCCGGCCCGACCCGGCGCGCTCAACGCCAGGCCGCCCCGGCCCGGGTGTTCCCGAGGATTTCTCGCACTGCCTGCCGTATCGGTTCGCCTTCGGCTGCAGTGCGGCCAACCCGGTCGAGCCGGATCTGACCGAGCCGGCGCGCTTCGTCGAGTTGTGCGGGTCGCTCGGCGTGAAGCTGCTGAATCTGTCCGCGGGTTCGCCTTACTACAATCCGCACATCCAGCGTCCAGCCGCCTATCCGCCGAGCGACGGTTATCAACCGCCCAACGATCCGCTGGTGGACGTGGCGCGGCAGATCAATGTGGTCCGGGAGTTGAAATCACGCGCGCCGGCAGGACTGGTTGTGATCGGGACAGGCTATTCCTATCTCCAGGAATACCTGCCGCACGTGGCCCAGTACGCCGTGCGTCACGGCTGGACTGACGTGGTGGGGCTGGGCCGTATGACGCTCTCGTATCCCGACATGCTCGCCGACGCGGTGGAGAAAGGCGTCCTGTCGACGAAGCAGATTTGCCGCACGTTCAGCGACTGCACGACCGCCCCGCGCAACGGGCTGAAGAGCGG
>CAZZAQ010000767.1:0-251 GCA_964652165.1 uncultured Bifidobacterium sp. | reverse complement strand
GCTATCCCTTGGACCGGCATTACGCAGCGCAACCGGAAGCGCGGCAGTTGAAAGAAATCAAGAATCTTGTCAGAGCATCCGTTTGAGGAACTTGATGCCCTTGGTCGCAATTTCGTTGCGCGTCGGCTCGATGCGCCGCCAGATGGCCGCTGCGCGGGCGATGACTTTCACGTCCGTCGTGAAGCTCTCGATCACGACGTCGCCCTTGTAGCCGATGGCTTTGAGCGCTTTGACGATGGGCTTCCACTCGA
>CAZZAQ010000766.1:0-2866 GCA_964652165.1 uncultured Bifidobacterium sp. | reverse complement strand
CGCCGCGCTCGAAACCGCCGCGCGCCACGCGCAGCATTTTCTCGAATCGCGCGTCCGCCAGTTCGAACATCTGGCGGGCATCCTGGATCGGCCGGCGCACGTACTCTGCCCGTATGACGCCGAGCTTTTTGGCCACTGGTGGTACGAGGGACCGGAGTTCCTGGACTACTTCGTGCGCAAGGCCTACTACGACCAGTCGGCCTTCCATCTGACGACGCCTCGCGAGTATCTTCAGCAGTTCCCGGTGCAGCAGGTCGCCCAGCCCGCCGCGTCGAGTTGGGGCGAGGAAGGCTACCTGCGGGTCTGGCTCAACGAATCCAACGAGTGGATCTACCCGCACCTGCAAATCGCCCAGCAACGGATGTCCGATCTGGCCGCCCGCTTCCCCGCGGCGAGCGGCCTGAAGCGGCGCGCGCTGCGGCAGGCGGCGCGCGAGCTGCTCCTGGCCCAGGCCAGCGACTGGCCGTTCATCCTGCGGACCGGCACCAGCCCCCACTACGCCAAACGCCGGGTGAAGGACCACCTGCTGCGCTTCATCGCCCTGCACGAACAACTCACCACGACCCGCATCGACGAAGTCTGGCTCGGCCAGATCGAGGCGATGGACAATTTGTTTCCCGAGGTGGATTACCGCTACTGGGCTCCGCAAAGCGCCAGCGCGTGAGGACCGAACTCGTGGGGATCACTCCCATGATTTTCGGTGACACTCAAGTTGTCGCTTTCAGCCCACTTATGGTGGCAGCTTCCGCAACACGATCTTTGCTGGCCAAGTCGTCGTGAGTGGGACGGAACTCGTTGTATAACCCGCTTTGAATGCGGCGAAGCCAGTCGCCCCATCCGCGTAGTAGCTCACATAACCGAGCCCGTTCGTTTTTGTCGTGGCCTCGGTGGTGAACGCCTTGCCCCCGTTTGAAATTGCACCTTGCACGAATACCGTCGCTCCCACGAGTGGTTGTCTGGACTCGTCGAGCACGTACACATGTCCCAACTCCAAACTGTGATGCGGAATCGAACACCGGACCGGTTCCACCACCTTACCAATGGTGTAAGTCCCTCCTTGCTCACAAACTGGAACGTCATGCATGTATCGCGTCGGCCCAAAGAGGTCCGTGGCCGACGGTTCGTCTGTGCTGGACTTGTAGTTCTCCAACGCCCACGTAGCCTTGGCCCCGTCCATCTGTTTCAGGTTGGCGATGCAGGAGCTCTTCGCCGAAACCGTGTGTCGCATTACGAAATCCGGGACCAACACAAACACGACCGCCGCGACGACGCCGATGCCGCCTCCGATGATTATCCAATTTCGTTGCATGGTCTTATCCGAGTCCCATCGGCATGGACTGCTGAGGCGACCGGCTCGCGAATAAGAGCAACCTCTGCGCCACTCAGGCTCGGGACAGAGCATTTTCGCTGACGAACAGGTTGCGGGCGCGGAAGGCGGGCGGGCTTTCCTGCAGCAGCACGGCGCGCAACGAAGCCAGCGGCGTGGCGAACCAGGGTCGGTGCAATCGGCGGTCTTCTCCGCCAGTCCACGCCGGAAACGGGAGCGAAAACCGCCGGGCCAGTTCCTCGGCGGTAGCCGCAAGGTAGGCGTCCTGCACGCGGCCGGTGTCACCGAATTGCGGAGCGAGGAGCGCGGGAGTATCCGCGAGCGCGGCGGCGTTAGGCGCGGCATAGAATTCGTCGAGGAAGTTCGCCAGGCAGCGGTCGAAAGAGTCTCCTTGTGCGGCGAGCGCGGCGACTTCGGCAAGGGTTTTCGGCCTCATACCTTGCCCTCCTCGAACAGTCCTTCGACGAGTTCCTCCGAGAGGGAACCCAGGGTGCGCAGGATGACCTCGCGGGTAAGGACGGAGCTGGCTGACTGTTGTCCGCTCATGCGACGTGACGGGACATTAGCGGGAGCCGACGAATTATTCCACATTCGCCTTGGCCATTTCGTCTCACTTGTGGAGCGGCTGCCAGGGGCGTGTAGGCCGCATCTTCTTGGTGACTCTCTGAAGATGAACTTGTCAGGGCGACTGCGGACCCGATTGAGTAACTCCTCGATGTCCTCCTGTGAGGGCGCATGATCATACTCCTTCTCACCTCGGATCCACAGACATCTGTCGGTAAGCTTGTACTGGACAAACGAGAGTCTCCAGGGCCGGTCCGCCGAATGGAGATGCCGATGCGCCACAACCGCAACATGGTTCGTGCTGCGTTGGCCTGTGACGATGACTCCATCCAATCCCGGTGTCCACGCCATGACTGCTGCGTTCGTGACGCTTTTGATACCAGCCTGCTCCAACACAACGCGAGCATCGACGGCGGGCACGTTGGTCGACGTACGGAACGCCTCAGCGCTAAGAACACCGCCGTCGGCTCCAGACCATAATGCAGTGGTACGTGCCGCCGGGATAATGCGCCCCTGCATGATGAACTCTGTGGACTCACGAGGAATCAGCAGTGGAAAGATGTCATCGGCGATGGAATCCACTTCTGAATCGGCCGTCTGGTTTGTGTGGGCCAATGGTGCGAACCACAGAACAGGCCCGGTCGGGGACTGCGCCAAACAACTGGTCAGTATCCCGAATGCAAGAGTGAGGCACGGAATTCGCATAGCGCATGATGCCGCCTAACCTCAAGCAGTCTATCCGCCCTCCCGCCGCCGACAAGCTTCGATTCTTTGAGTTGGGTGAAGCGGCGGCAGGGCGGCCACACTGGTTCAGGTTCTGCCGCTTCCCTCTTTGCGTTCTCTGCACCGCAATCCATCCGAATCCTCGCCGACTGCGAAGAATTCGGAGCGCGGCTCTGTGAGCCGCAGCATGTCCGCATGCAGCTCGTCCTTCGTAAGCTTCAACGTTTCTTGGACTCGGGGCAGTGCTGCGGC
>CAZZAQ010000765.1:295-2867 GCA_964652165.1 uncultured Bifidobacterium sp. | reverse complement strand
CCTGAAAAACCTTGCCCGCACCCTCCCAATGCAACGAAATGGATCGGAGGCCCCGCTCGATGCGGGTGAATCGCGGCGGAAGCGCAGGCGGTGTGGCGTCCGTCACGATGTAAAGCGCATCCAATCCGAAGCTCGCCACATCTTCGATCGGGGCGAACGCCGACATGAGTTCGAGATTGCGAAAGACGATGAGGCCCTGATCGCTCAATAGATCCCCTTCCCCGACCGGCCCGAGTTGCTGGTCCTGAAAACCCTCCTCGGTCGAAAACCACACCTCGCCGCTCGGCCATACGTAAAGGGCGTCCAGGCCGAAGTCTTTGATCGTGCTCGGATGAAAGCGGCCGAGCAGCGTCGCGTTGCGGGCGATGATGGTGCCGCGATTCGAAAGCAGGTCGCCCCGCTGGAGCGTCAGGCCGAGCCGTTCGGAGAAAATATTCGCGCTGATGGAGAAGAGCACCTCGCCGTCGTCCTTCACGTGAACCGCGTCCAGACCGACATCCGGCACAACGGGCATGATGCCGAACGCTCCGAGCAACGCCTGGTTGCGCTGCACCATCCGCCCCCGGCTCGACACCAGGTCGCCATGCTGGATGGAACCCAGGATGGGACTCATCTGATTCTGATCGAACGAAAACAACACTTCACCGCCGGGGCCGATGTCCACCGCGTCAATGCCAGGACCGGGGTCGCCAGCCGGGATCCCGAGTGCCGCGATGAGGCTGGCGGAGGACTTGACGATGCGTCCGGAGGCCGACAGCAGATCGCCCGGCCCACCGCGCACATTGTTGAACGCCGAAGTGAACCCACCCCGTGTCGAGAACCAGATTTCCCGGACTGGCGCGGCGACCAGCCTGAGACTGAAGAACTGGAATACAGTATTCTGCGTTTCCGTGAGGCTCACGTCGATGAGCGGGAAACTCCGGCTGACCATCGCGGAGTCGTTCGTGAAGTCGCGCCGCTGGCCATTGACCTGCACTTCCAGCGTCATGTTTTGCACCAGCGCCACCTCGCCCCCGAAGCGGTACTCGCCGCCGCCCATCACGTCATACGAGGGGGGCGCGCCGCCGCCGGCGTGCCAGGCGATGTTCGTCAGGCGATAGCGAGCGAACAACGGATTCTCGTCCATCAGCGCCAGCTCGAACGTGCCGCGCAGCGGTCGGAGGATGGTTGGCCGGCCGCAAATCAAGCAATCGTCGGTGATGGTGCTGCCTTCCAGCAGAGTGTAGAGCGCGTTGGTGAAGGACTGCGCCTCGACTCGCCTCGCGCCCGCCAGCGCCAACGCCGCCAGCATCGAACAAAGGATGACTCGCCGAATCTTCATTCCAGACTCCCCGAGACTTTTTCGGCCCATGCGTCCGGATGACGAACTCAATAGGGCTTTACCTCCATGTACCATGACGCACGCAAAATTCAACCTCGCATTCTACGCAATCGCTGCGAATGGGGAAGGTATGAAGGTGAAGGAGTCACAGTCCCTGCCTGGCAGCCGTTCAAAGACTGTAGCGGCGCTCTGCGAGCGCCGGAGGCCGGCCAAACTCTCTGGGCTTTCTCGGCGGTCACAGACCGCTGCTACAGCGCGGCCAGTCTTTTGAACGGGCGACTGAAGTTACCGCTTTCAAACGTCCTGCCCAAACAACCTCTGGTGCTGCTGGATGGCGTACCGGTCAGTCATGCCGGCAAGATAATCGCAGACCGCGCGGGGCCAGCCATCTTTGCGGGCTCGATTGCGGCTCAGTTCGCCGATCTCCCGTGGGTGCCTGATGAAGTAGTCGAACAGCTCTTCGAGCATCTGGACGGCGCGGCGGTTCGGTTCGTGGACTTCGGGACTGTAGTAAAGGTGCTTGTAGAGGTAGGCGCGCAGTTGGAGGTTTTCCTTCCGCAACTGCGCGCTGTAGCGGACGAGCGGCTTTGGCTGAAGGCGCACATCGTCGGCCGAACTCACGCCTGCGCCGGCGATGGCCGCTTCGCTGCTCTTGACGACATCCTTGACTTCGCCGTCGATGATGCAGCGGATGACGTAGTAGCGACGGCTTTCGTCCGGCAGCGGGCCGAATTGCTTCTTCACGGCGAGCGCAGCGCGACGCCAGATGGCCACGTGACGGCAGAGCTCCTTCTCGGAAAGGAGGCCGGCGGTAAGCCCGTCGTCCAGGTCGTGGCTGTAGTAAGTGATTTCGTCGGCGAGGTTGGCGACTTGCGCTTCGAGCGAGGGCGACTTCGCGCCGAAGCCTTTGCGGCGGGAGGGATGGTCGAAGCCGGTGGAGTGCTTGGCGAGACCTTCGCGCACTTCCCACGAGAGATTCAGGCCGGCAAAGCGGGGATATTTTTGTTCGAGCAGTTCGACGACCCGGAGGCTCTGCCGGTTGTGCTCGAAGCCGCCGTGGGGCTTCATCAGCTTGTTCAGAGCTTCCTCGCCGTTGTGGCCAAAAGGGGAATGGCCGAGGTCGTGGGCGAGAGCGATGGTTTCGGTGAGGTCTTCGTTGAGTTGGAGAGCGCGCGCGATGTTGCGGGCGATGCCGGCGACTTCAATGGTATGCGTGAGCCGGGTGCGGAGATGATCACCGGTGCCATTGAG
>CAZZAQ010000765.1:0-285 GCA_964652165.1 uncultured Bifidobacterium sp. | reverse complement strand
TAGCGGGCGCTGAACTGGGCGTAAGGCGCGAGGATCAGGCGCTCGCGCTTATCAAGATCGGGTCGGGTGCAGTGCATCGGGGGACTTGCGGGATTTACGATTTTCGATTCACGAGACGCGGGGCTGGTCGCCACCGCCACGGCCAGAGTAGCGGTGGCGCAGTGTCATTCCAAGCAGGGTTTGCGGCCTCGTGGCGCGTGCCCTCGATCCAGTAACCTGACTCGCGCCCGCATCGGCCACATGCACGCTGCGCCGCCGATCAGGCCGCCGATGTGCGCGAAGTTG
>CAZZAQ010000764.1:0-2871 GCA_964652165.1 uncultured Bifidobacterium sp. | reverse complement strand
TCCACCGACGTGATCATCGAACCGGTGACCAAGATCTCCTTTGCCGGGCAGAACATCCATTACAACCTGGTGGCGATTGACGGTGCCGACAACATGTCCACCGCATCGGGCGTCCAGAAGTCCACGCCCTCGCAGGAGGCGGTGCAGGAGTTCCGCGTGATCAACACCCAGTACTCGACGGAAGCCGGCCGCGCGGTGGCTGGGATTGTGAACATCATCACCAAGAGCGGCACCAACGACTGGCACGGCGGAGCCTACTGGTTCCTGCGCAACGACGCTCTGGACGCCAAGAGCCTGCTGGCGTCGCCCAACCTCGACCGCCTGGATACCTGCAACACGCCCGGCGTGCTGGCCTCGGGCGGCTGCGAATTGCTGGACAAGCTCATCCAGAACCAGTACGGCTTCACCATCGGCGGACCGGTGAAAAAGGACAAGTTCTTTCTCTTCGGCAACTACGAAGGCCAGCGGCGGCGCGAGAATCCGTTCTACAATTCCGTCGTCATCCAGAACTTCGACCTGATCAACGAGACCAAATGCACGCTGTTCGGCTTCTTCCCTTTCGTGGATTTTGATTCCTGCCCGGCGGGCAGCCTGCCCCTGGAGGATCCCAACCAGACCCGCACCTTTGACTATGACCAGTTCTTGATCAAGGCGGATGTGCCGCTCTCCGAGAAGCATTACTTGTTCGTGCGCTACTTCTTTAACGACGCCACCCTGCTCAACCAGTCACCCTTGAATAACGGCTTCGACCTGCCTTCGGCGTTCAAGAACAACCTCTTCCGCGACCAGTCGCTGGTGGGCAGCCTGACCTCCACCCTGCGCACCAACCTGCTGAACGAGCTGCGGGTGCAGTACGCCAACCGCTTCTTCGACTTCCCCACGGTGAGCACCCAGCCCCATCTGGAAGTGGCCAACACCTTCGCCGTGGGGGTCAACCGCGGCAACCCCGACTTCTACCGCGAACCGCGCTTTGAAGTCAGCGACTCACTCACCTGGACCAAAGGCAAGCACACCCTCAGTTGGGGCGGGAACTTCAACTGGGTACGCACCGAGGAGTCGTTCCCGCTGTTCTTCCCCTTTGAGGCACCGTTTGCCTGTCTCGAGCCCGAGCCTACGATCCCGACCAGCATTTGCAATCAGTCCAATCTCGTCGAAGGCACGCCCTTCCCAGTCATCTTCTTTGAGCGCCACGATACCGCGTCGAACTTCCTGGAACCGAACCTTGACCTCGCGCTCTACCAGGGAGGGGCCATCCCAAGCAACATCCGCAACCAGGCGCGTGGCATCCTGGACCACACCTACTGGGGCTTCTTCCTGCAGGACAAGTGGCGGGCCACGGACAAGCTGACCCTGAACTTCGGAGTGCGCTACGAGTTTGAGACCTGGCCCGACGGGGTGTTGGACACCGACTCCAACAACGTGGATCCGCGCCTGGGTTTCGCGTACAACATCGGCACCAACAAGAACATCGTGCTACGCGGAGGCGTAGGACTGTTCCACGGCATCCTGCCCTCGAACCTGTTGCACTGCCAGCGGCCTTCGTG
This sequence comes from uncultured Bifidobacterium sp., assembly GCA_964652165.1. Classification (GTDB taxonomy): domain Bacteria; phylum Verrucomicrobiota; class Verrucomicrobiia; order Limisphaerales; family JADJPG01; genus DASTLJ01. The sequence goes on along the minus strand of CAZZAQ010000764.1, from coordinate 1,327 downwards.
CGGCGGCGCCCGCGGCGAGTATCCAGGACGCGAAGCTAAGGAAGACGACCTGGACGCTACCACCCGCCTCTTCGCGTTCGTCCCTTTTTTCCCGGCCTCCGCCAGGAATGCCTTGTTGGGCCTGTTTGGAGTGGGCCCCATCGTGTCCCCGGCCGGCCTGGGTGCATACCCCGACCCCACCAACCCGAATTCCCCTGGCCTGCTGCCTGACGTTGTGATTGTTCGCTTTGCCCAGGACCACCAGGCGCCCTACGGCATCCAGATGAGCCTGGGGCTGGAACTGGAGCCGTTCAAGAACACCGCCTTCAACGCCAGCTATTTGCGCGTCCGGGGCGTCCAGCTCAGCAGTTTCTTCAACGTCAACCAGCCGGGCTTCGTAGGGCCGTCCCCGGATAATATCTTCGGGCCCGGAAACCCAGAGCAGACCCTAGTAACAGCTCACGACTCCAGAGGCAATGCAGGGCAGAAAGAAGTCTACTTCTTTGCGCCACCCGGGCTGTTCTTCCCTGGATTCCCTGGCATACCGGGACAGCAGGATGGCTCGTTCGGCGTCTACTTTGAGGCCGACTCGCGGTGGGGCTCCACCTATGACGGGTTGCTGGTGAACTTTGCCAAGCGGCCCACCGGCCACTTGGGCTTCGGCGTCAGCTATACCTGGTCGAAGAGCCTCGACAACGGCCCCAACCCCAGCTTCGTGCTGATCCCTAACGACAGTTCGGACCCGGGCTTCAGGAAGGAACGTGCCATTTCGTCGGACCACATTGCGCACCGCTTCGTGGCCAACGCCACCGTGTTGGGCCCCAAGAAAACTAACTTCCTGGTGAACGACTGGGAATTGGGCACCATCCTCAGCTTTCAGTCGCCGCGCTTCTTCACCAAGTACGCCGGCTTTGATGCCAACGGCGACGTCTTCGGGGTGAACGACCGCGTGGGCATCGAGCCGCGCAACACCTTCGAGGGCGACGGCTTCTCCAGCGTGGACCTGCGCATCTCGCGCACCTTCAAGCTGGGGGAGCGGGCGAGGCTCCAGGGCATTTTCGAGGCCTTCAACCTGTTCAACACGCTGAATATTCGCTTCTTCAACACCACGTACAACGCGGCCGACTTCTGCAACGTCCCTGGGCAGACGGACCAGACCTGCGCGGGTGGACCCTTCCCCAATCTGGAAGGCTCGCCCAACCCCAACTACGGCACACCCAGCGCCATCTTCAATCCGCGGCAACTGCAGTTCGCGCTGCGGCTGTCGTTCTGAACAACGTTCTGCGCGGGCCCCTGGCCCGCACTACGGGCCCGGCCCCGCTCGGCAGGGCGGGCCGGGCCCAGCAGG
>CAZZAQ010000763.1:0-2876 GCA_964652165.1 uncultured Bifidobacterium sp. | reverse complement strand
ACCGGGACGGTGCGAGAACTCGCAGGCGCGGACGCCTGCGCTACGGGATCCAGCGGCTTTGTCACTGGCCCTGCGTCCAGTGGGTTGCGAATTGCCGGGTGCTGGATCGTTGCCCTGCTCTTCCTCAGCTTCGCTCCAGTGGCGCGTGCCTGGGTCTTCACGCGCACGTCGTCGCCGATCTTTTACATCGACACGAGTGTCACTCCCACGCTGCAAAGCATGTATGTCGCGTATCAGATTCGAAATGACGGCGCAGTTAGCTATCCGGATGTCTGGGCGAGCATCGACTCGTTCAGCGGCGGCGTGGTCTCGCTTGGGCCGACCGAAGACGGGCTGGTTCACTTGGGCCCAATGGGTCCGAATCAGACGAAGACGGCGTTCTTATACATCCAGGCCAGCGGCGCCACCGCTTCTCCACAGTCGCACACGGTCCGGATTTATCCGACGCGTCCGCCGGCAGGCCAGCTCGCCAGTCAGACCTTCAGCATGACGGTCGAAGAATCCATTCAGGCGAATCCGAACGTCGTCAACACGGTCGTGGCCGGGCCGAACCCGCCGCAGTTGGGCGGCCTGGTCACGGTGACGGTGCAAGGCAGCTCCGGCACGATCGGCGACGCGCGCATCCTGGCGTTCAACCCGGCGGCCTATTTGAGTTGGCGCGCGGACGCGTTCGAGCTGATCGCAACCACCGTCACGCTGAGCCGCGGTAACAGCGGCACCTACAACGACACGCTTTATCTCATTGCCGGCAGCGCATCCGACACCGACTACACGGCGGTTTACACCTATCGCACCGTCGGCACCGCCACGACGCCCACGCCGGTCAGCCCGATTTCGTTCATCAGCAGCGGCCAGCAGATCAAGCACACGCGGGTGAATGACTTCGCTCAGTTCTCGCCCATTCTGCCGGCTGAGAATAAGATGACCCTTGGCAAGATCGCCAGTGTCGCGCAGATGCCAAGCAACGGTCCGGTCACTTTCACACTCATTGCCACCAACAGCGGCATGGTGGACACGATTCTGGAGGATTTCGTCGATACGCTGCCGACACTGCCCGGCAGCCCGACGTACGTGGCCGGTTCTTCGAGATACAATGGCGTGGCGATTGCCGATCCGACGATTTCAGGTTCCACGTTGACCTGGATTGGGAGTTTTGCCATTCCCGCCGGCGCCACGCGCAGCCTGACCTTCCAGGCCAACCTGCCGGCGATCAATGGCGCCTACACGAACCGCGCAACGGCACATATCGGCGCCAGCCAGATCGACACCACGTTGTTCGTGGGCGATAACGTGCCGGCCGTGGCGACGGTGCTGGTGCGCATCCCGATCGTTTCGGGCGCGGTTTATCTCGACGCCAATCGAAACCTCCAGCGCGACGCCGGCGAAAACGGCACGGGGCTTTCCCTGTTTGCGAAACTCGTTCCCGGAGCCACCCCCGGAGGCCCGGCGCTGCAAGCTGTGTCGGTGAACGGCTCGACGGGCGCTTACGGTTTTACCAATGTCGCGCCCGGCACGTATCTTATCGTGGTGGACAACAACAATACCCTGAGCGACGTGACGCCGAACATTCCCGCGGGCTGGATCGGGACGGAGATGCCCAATCAACTTCGCACGAACGTGGTGGTCACCACGGTCGATTTGCCCGAGCAGGATTTCGGCCTCATCCATGGCTCGACCGTGTCCGGCCGGGTCTTTCGCGATTCCGGCGCGGGTGGCGGCAGTGCAAACGACGGAGTGCTGAACGGTGGGGAGACGGGCCTCTCTGGCGTGACCGTGCGCCTGGTGAACAATTCCGGCGCGACCAATTACGACATCGCCATTACGGACGGGAACGGCAACTACACGCTGCTCGTCCCCGCCACGATCACGAACGGCACTGTGCTCCAGGTCGTCGAGGTCAATCCGGGCGGCTTCCTTTCCACGGGCGGTTCGGCCGGCAACACCGCGGGCAGCTACAATCGCGGGACCGACACTTTGACATTCACCTTCACCACGGGCGCGACCTATAGCGGGGTGAACTTCGGCGACGTGCCGCCGAACAGCTTCGTCCCAAACAATACTCAGTCGGCACTGCCCGGCAGCTTCGTCGTTTATGCGCACCGCTTCACTGCCGGCAGCGGCGGGCAGGTGACGTTCAGCACGACCAACCTTTCGACGCCTAACATCGCGGGCTGGACGCAACTTCTCTACCGTGACGTGAACTGCAATGGTCAGCTTGACCCAACTGACCCCGTGCTCAACGCGCCGGTCATCGTCACCGCCGGCGAGGCGGTTTGCATCCTGGTGCGCGAGTTCATCCCCCTCAACGCGCCGTTCAACGCGGAGGACGTCGTGACCGTGCGCGCGGACTTTGCTTACACCGGCGCCAGTCCCGCCTTGAACAGCAGTCACGTGGTTACCGACATAACGCTCGTGGGCAATCCCTCGACGGCCGGTCTCACCTTGATCAAGAGCGCGGACAAGGCGACGGCCCGTCCGGGCGAATCGATCACCTACACCATCACCTACGCCAACACGAGCAGCGAGAGCCTGACCAACATCGTCCTCTACGATTCAACTCCGGCCTACACCATGTTCCTCAGCGCCACGAATGGCCCGCTCTCGACGAATCTCACCGGGCTCGTCATCACGGCTCCAGCGCCGGGCGCCGCGGGCCCGGTGCGCTGGACCTTGAACGGCGCCCTGGCGCCTGGCCGCAGCGGCACCGTCACATTCAGCGTGGCCATCACTCAATGACACGCGTCCGAGATTCCCGGATTGCTCCGGAGTTCAAAGCCCGCAGTGCGCGGCACGGCGATCCTGGAATGTCTCGACCAACCGGCGCCCGACCGCACCGCCGCCTTGCGACAGATCCTGGACGCCTTCAAAAAGCGCCA
>CAZZAQ010000762.1:0-2876 GCA_964652165.1 uncultured Bifidobacterium sp. | reverse complement strand
GATGTTGGCCCAGGGATCTTCGGCAAGCTGTTTCATGCCCACGGCGATGCGCTGATTGGCCTTGTCGATTTCCAGGACGACCACTTCGACTTCGTCCCCTTTCTTGATGACTTCGGAGGGGTGATTGATCTTGCGCGTCCAGGAGAGGTCAGAGACGTGAATCATGCCGTCGAGGCCTTCCTCCAACTCGACGAAGGCGCCGTAGCTGGTGAGGTTGCGGACTTTGCCCTTGATCTTCGTGCCGGGCGGATACTTCTCCAGGGCCTTGTCCCACGGGTTGGCCTCGAGCTGGCGAATGCCCAGCGAGATTTTCTGCTCGTCCTTGTTGACGCCCAGCACGACGGCTTCGACCATCTCGCCTTGCTTGAGCACGTCGCTGGGCTTGCCGATGCGCTTGGTCCAGGAAAGTTCGGTAACGTGCACGAGCCCTTCGACGCCCGGCTCCAGTTCGATGAAGGCGCCGTAAGGCACCAGGTTGACCACCTTGCCCTTGACCTTTTGTCCCGTGGTGAACTTGGTCTCGATGTCGCTCCAGGGATTGGCCAGCTTCTGCTTGAGGCCGAGGCTGACGCGTTCCTTTTCCTTGTTGATGTCCAGGACAACGACGTCCAGTTCCTGGCCGACCTTGAGCATGTCGCTGGGGTGGCCGATGCGGCCCCAGGACATGTCGGTAATGTGCAACAGACCGTCCAGGCCGTTGAGATCGATGAACGCGCCAAAGTCGGTGATGTTCTTGACGGTGCCCTTGCGGATGTCGCCGGGCGTCATGTCGGTGAGCAGTTTCTGGCGCCGCTCGGTGCGCTCCTGCTCGATGAGTTCCCGCCGGGAGAGCACGATATTCTGGCGCTCCTGGTTGATCTTGACGACCTTGAAATCGTAATTGTTGCCGACGAATTGAAGGAGGTTGCGGGGCGGGATGACGTCGATCTGCGAGGCGGGCAGAAAGGCCTCGACGCCGATGTTGACAATGAGGCCGCCCTTGACGACGGCTTTGACCTTGCCATTGACGGTGGCGCCTTCGTTGGCAATGGTGAGGATGCGTTCCCAATTCTGCTTGAACTCGGCCTTCTCCTTGGAAAGCACGACCATGCCTTCCTTGTCTTCGAGTTTCTCGATGAGCACATCCACCTGGTCGCCGACCTTGACGGTCTTGATGTCGGTGAATTCGTGGGCGGGGATGACCCCCTCGCTTTTATAGCCGATGTCCACCAAGACTTCCTTGGAGCGGACTTCGATGACGGTACCTTTGACAATTTCGCCAGCGGCAAAGCGCATCGCGCTGTGCTTCATGGCTTCTTCCATCGTGAGCATACGGATTCTGTCGGACGAACTGCGGGAGGCCAGGTCGGGCGACGCGCGCCCGGCGAAGTCTCCATTGCCTAACGGACCTGACGTTGCGGTGGCAACGGAGGGTTGATGGTTAGGTTACGGGTTGACGGTTTTTTCTCAGCCTGTACGGGCGTCCGCACACACGGCGCCCAGGCGGAGAGCCAGCTTAGGCACAATCGGGCCTCGCGCAAGGGGAATTTTTTGGGATGCACAAGTCCGTACTGGGCCGGAGGGCGTTCAGTGACCAGTAATCAGTATTCAGTATTCAGTATTCAGGCTGGAGTGTTGGTCAGTGGAACCCGATCTCGCCCAACCACCTGGCGCTGATTACTGATTACTGAGAAGCCAGCGGCCCCTGGCGGAGCGCCCGGCTTTGACGCGATTTCAGTCCGCGCGCTTACCCCTGCGTCTCGCCCAACTGAAACCGGTCGAAGCGTCGGATCGTGATCTCATCGCCCAGTTGCTTGGCGACCGAGGCGACGTGTTCCTTGATGGAAACCTCCGAGTTCCGCTTCACGAAACCCTGATCGACCAGGCAGTGGCCCTGATAGAATTTCTCCAGCTTGCCTTCGACGATCTTGGCGATGGCCTGCGGGGGCTTTCCTTTGACCTGTTCGGCGGCGATTTCCCTCTCCTTCGCAATCACGTCGGCCGGCACCTGGTCGCGGGTCACGACGTACGGATGGGCCGCGGCGATCTGAAGCGTGATGTCCTTGACGAGCTGCTTGAAGTCCTCGTTGCTCACCGTGGCTTCCTTGCCCGCGCCCACTTCGACGAGCACGCCGACCTTGGCCCCGGTGTGAATGTAGGCGGCGACAAGGCCGTTGCCATTGACCTCGATGCGATGATGGCGGGCGATGCGGATGTTCTCCCCGATCTTGGCGACGGCGGCGACGCGCTCCGCTTCAAGGTCGGCGGCGGGATTGGCCGCCAGCTTCCTGGCGACATCGTCGCAAAAGGCCTTGAAGGTGTCGTTGCGCGCGACGAAGTCCGTCTCGCAATTGATCTCGACGAGCAGGCCGAGCCTGCCGCCCGGCGCGACGTATTGCACGATCGCGCCTTCGAGGGTGGCACGGCCGGTCTTTTTGCCGGCGCTGGCGATGCCTTTCTTGCGCAAGAGGTCGATGGCGGTCTGGAGGTTGCCCTGCGCTTCGGCGAGGGCTTTTTTGCAGTCCATCAAGCCGGCGCCGGTCATCTCACGGAGCTTGCCGACATTGGCAGCGGTGATATCAGCCATAGAAAAAGTTGAGAGTCGTTGGTTGAGAGTTGGAGAGCGTCACCCGCGCGGGTTCGGACGCTTCAGGCTACGCGGGCGCGAGCGCGGGTTCGGCGGCCACGGGCGCGGCCTCGGCCGGCGGGGTTTCCGCTGGCGGGGCTTCGGCGGCCGGTTCTTCGGTCTTGCGGCGGGAGGCTTTCGATTCGTATTCGTTGCGCGCCGCGCTGATGGTCTGGACGACAGCCGTCAGGATGACACGCACCGAGCGGATCGCATCGTCGTTGCCGGCGATGGGGTAGGCGACAAGGTCGGGGTCGCAGTTGGTGTCGAC
>CAZZAQ010000761.1:0-2883 GCA_964652165.1 uncultured Bifidobacterium sp. | reverse complement strand
CAGGGGGTGGTTGAGTCAAGTGCATAGCCCTAAAGCCCAATGAACACAAAGACCACCCTGACGAGACCCTCCGCTTCCAGCGAAAACAGCGCGGAACGCCAGATTTTCGCTCGTTTCGCTCGTTTCGCTCGTTGGGCGCTTTTCTTCCGCAGTTCGTCCCCTATGTTGGCCCAGTGCATTGCAATCCGTCAGAATCCTCGCCGGCTGCGAAGAATTCGGAGCGCGGCTCTGTGAGCCGCAGCATGTCCGCATGCAATTCGTCCTTCGTGAGCTTCAATGTTTCTTGGACTCGGGGCATTGCTGCGGCTCACAGAGCCGCGCTCCGCTTTGGTTGCGGCTCCGCCGCGCTGGGTTCTATTGCGGCGATTCATTTGTTGTGGAACCTCGACAGGCTGGATTGGGTCAGCGACCGCGGTCTAACGGACGAAGTATCAAACCAGATCAAACCAAATCAAACCACATTAGGGCTATGCACTTGACTCAACCAAAAAGGCTTTCCGAAGCTCTCGCGAAGGTTTGGCTCACTGAATACTCCGAAGTGGGTTCGGCCAAAATGACCGCGATAAAGCCCATCTGGGCTCGTTTGCGAGCACGTTGTGGAAGCCCTCACGAAAGCTGTAGGTTGAGTCAAGTGCATAGCCCTAAACCACATTGAGGCAGATCAAGGTGGATCAAGCCAGCGAGACGGGGGGGCGGGGGATGACTGAGGGCTTTGAGTCCAGGCACGCTCCTCACCCCGGCTTCTGCCCGATGGTTCTGATAAGCCCGCGACCTCATGGTCGCAGCTACGGTGGAACGGGGATTGAATTCCGCCAAGCTCTTGGCATTGTGGCGCGCATGGAAACGGGCGATCCGTTGGATGAACTGTTGACCTGCCGGCTGGACGTGGGACGCCACCTGGTCGAGCCGTGCTCGATCGTGATCTTCGGCGCCAGCGGCGATCTGACGGCGCGCAAGCTCATCCCGGCCCTCTACCATTTGCACGCGTCCAGGCAATTGCCCGATCCCGTCCGGATCATCGGCTTCGCGCGCCGCCCCAAGCCCAATGACGCGTGGCGGGAGGAACTCAAGTCGGGCGTCGAAACGTTTTCCAGGGCCAGGCGCGTGGACCCGAAAGTGTGGGAGGGATTCGCCGCGAACCTGTTTTACAGCCAGGGCGAGTTCGGCGATGCGGACGCCTACGCGCGGCTGGCGAAGCTGATCGCCGGATTCGGCCACGAGCCGCTTCGGCGCAATCTGTTGTTCTACCTGGCGACCGCGCCAGCGCAGTTCGCGGAAGTCGCCGGGCACTTGTCGAGCGCCAGACTGTTGCGGCGTGACGAGGCGGGCGCGGGCTGGCAGCGGTTAGTCGTCGAGAAACCGTTCGGCGTTGATCTCGCTTCAGCCCAGCAGCTCAATGCCGAATTGACGCGCTTCGCGCACGAAAAGCAGATTTATCGCATCGACCATTATCTCGGGAAGGAAACGGTGCAGAACATCCTCATGTTCCGCTTCTCGAACGCGATCTTCGAACGCCTCTGGAGCCGGGAAGCAGTGGATCACGTGCAGATCACGGTGAGCGAACGGCTGGGCGTGGGCACACGCGGCGCCTTTTACGAGGGAGCGGGCGCGTTGCGCGACATGGTCCAGAACCACCTTCTGCAAGTGATGTCGCTCGTTGCGATGGAGCCTCCCGTGTCGCTCGAGGCGGAAGCGGTTCGCGATGAAAAGGTGAAACTGCTGAAGTCAATTCGCATTTTGGATCCGAGCCAGGTATCGGCGGCGGTCGTGCGTGGGCAGTATTTGGAAGGCGAAGTCGACGGGCAACCGCGCGTGGCCTATCGGCAGGAGAGCCGGGTCTCGCCCGGCTCGAACGTGGAGACGTTCGTGGCGGCGAAGTTCCTCGTGGACAACTGGCGCTGGTCCGGCGTGCCGTTTTACTTGCGCACGGGCAAGAGCATGCCGCTGAGCGCGAGCGAAGTGCGCGTGGAATTCCGGCCGACTCCAAACGTGTTGTTCGCTGCCCAGTGCGGGCCCAAGTTGGGCGCCAACGCCATTACGCTCCGGCTCCAGCCCAACGAAGGCATCACCCTGCGGTTCAACGGCAAGATTCCCGGCACCAGCATGCAAATACGCCCGGTGCGTATGCACTTCAGCTACGACTCCGAGTTCGGCGCTTACACCCCGGAAGCTTACGAGCGGCTCCTGCTCGAGGCCATTGAAGGCGACGCGACGCTCTTTATCCGGCGCGATGAGGTCGAGGCGGCGTGGAGTATCGTCGATCCCATCCGGCGGGGGTGGGCCAACCAGCCCCTCGGCACGGCGGACTTCTACTCGACGGGGACCTGGGGTCCCCAGGCGGCGGACGGACTGCTCTCGGCGAGGGGTCACTCCTGGCGCAACCCGCAGCCCACCGCTGGATAATCGTTCATGAAGCCTGCATGATGCTATCGTAAGTTATTATTAACGAGTCGCTTACAATCATTCATTGATTTCGAGAAGATTTTTTGAACGAAGCGGTCTAATATACAATCCAAGTTTTCGAAGTTCGATAACTTTGAGATTTCGCTGTTCGTTTAGGGTTGGCAGAAAGGTCTTGCTTGTAGCGAGGTTCGAACAGCGAACAAAGTTGGCCTCGCTACCCTTCTGAGCGCCCAGGTGAGGGCGTATATGACCTTATCACCAGGAGCCGGAGCAATCCGGCTCTTTTGTTTTTGGGGCACAATCTGGAACGCTTCCACCTGCAACGCCTCTACCCGAGCCTTGCGTTACGACCTTCAGGTTCCGGTTGTATCCGTTTAGTCGCGGGGCGGGGACATTGGGCGTCGGGCATTGGGATCGACATCGTTCCCGACTGTGCATCCAGTCCGCGACCTCACGGTCGCAGCTACGCTAAACACATAC
>CAZZAQ010000760.1:0-2890 GCA_964652165.1 uncultured Bifidobacterium sp. | reverse complement strand
CCGCCGGCGTCGGTGACGTTGCCTCCTACGATTGCGGTCGTCGCAGTAATGGACGACGCACTGGCTGCGGTGACTGACGCTGCGGCGACCGAAGTCGTGAAGGTTCTTTCGCCGCTGTAGGACGTTCCGACCGAGTTGGTGGCATAGGCTCGTACGTAGTAGGTCGTACCTGGCGCGAGGTTAGCGAGGCTGCTCGCGAAACTCCCCGTGCCAGTGCCATTGGACGTGTGGCTGTCAGCGATGGTTGGGCTCCCGGTCATGTTCCAACTCACTCCTCGGGCCGTAACCGCGGCGCCGCCATTACTCGTAACCGTACCGCCACTGGAAGCGGTGGTAGCTGTAATGGAGGTCACGCTTGACGTTGTGACCAACGCGGTCGTGGCCGCCGGTGCCGATGCCGTCGTAGTAAAACTCGTTTCGCCGCTATAGCCCGTTCCGACGGAATTCGTAGCGTAGCCCCGGACAAAGTAGGTCGTATTCGGCGCCAGCCCGGTCAGGCTGCTCGTGAAACTCCCCGTGCCCGAGCCATCGGTTGTGTGACTGCCATTGAGGCTCGGGCTGCCTGAGGTGTTCCAGGCGACGCCGCGAACCGTTACCGGCGTACCGCCGTCAGCGTCAACATCCGTGTCACTGGCGGCGGATGTATTCATGATCGACGATACACTCGGAGTGAAGACGGTCGGGATTGTGGCCGCGGACTTGAAGCTGATTTGGCTGCTGTAGCTGGTACCCTCGGAGTTCGTGGCGTAGGCGCGGACATAGTAGGTCGTCCCGGGCGATAAGCCGGTCAAGCTGCTGGTGAAACTGCCCGTACCCGCGCTGTTGGCGGTGTGGCTCGAACTGGTCGTCGGGCTGCCCACCGTGTTCCAACATACTCCTCGCGCCGTGACGGAGGCGCCGCCATTGCTTGTGACGGTGCCACCGGATGAAGCGGTCGTGCTTGTGATCGAGGATACGTTGGCTACGGTGACGGTGGGCGTTGTGGCGGAGGTCGTGAAGCTGATCTGGCTGCTATAGGCAGTGCCAACGGAGTTCGTGGCGTAGGCTCGCAGATAGTAGATTGTACCGGGCGACAAGCCGGTCAGATTACTGGTGAAGCTGCCCATGCCCGTGCCATCGGTCGTGTGGCTTCCGGCGGTTGTCGGATTGCCGGCGGTGTTCCAAGCCACGCCTCGTGCAGTCACCGCAGCGCCGCCGTTGCTCGTGACGTTGCCCCCCGACGAAGCGGTCGAGGCCGCAATGGATGACGCGCTGGTCACTGTGACCGTCGGCAAAGTGTTTGTGGTTGAGGTGGTGAATGACTTCTCGCCGCCATAGTAGGTGCCGTCGCTGGTGACCACGTACGCGCGATAGTAGTAGGTCGTTCCGCCGGAAAGCGCCGTCAGGCTGCTGCTGAAGTTCCCGGAACCGGATCCATTTGTTGTGTGAGTGTCGGCGGTCGTTGGGCTTCCGCTGGTGTTCCAAGCTACACCCCGATCGGTAATCGTTGCGCCTCCATCAGCAATAATGTTTCCGCCGGTGCCGGCCGTCGTTGACGTAATGTTCGTGGCCGTCGTCGTGGTCAAGTACGGACGTGACTCCACGGCGCCCATATCTCCCGCCCCATTGTAGGGACGAGCGATACCCCGCTGGTCCACATTCAACGAGCCGGAACCCATGCCGTTCGTTCCATTCGGAATGGCATCAATCACCGGACTGCCCGATAGCGGAAAGTGAGAACGGGTCGGCCCGCCGTAGTCCCCCAGCGATGAAAGATTCGGATCCTGTCCGCTGATGTTCTGACTAACAACGCCGTTGATTGTTGCACCGGCAAGGCTTTCGATGAGGTTGTAATTGCCCGAAACGATGCCGCCGCTCACGTCATCCGCAGTCGATGCGCCGCTGCCTTTGTAATTTTTGGCGATGATCGTGTTCTTGACCGTGCAGGACCCGGCGAGAAGCAGTGTGGCCAGTCCGCCGCCATCGCCTACGCCGCTGTCGTCCTGATCACAGTGATTGCTCACGACCGTGACGGCATTGAGCGTCACCGAAAGGGCGTCGAGTACGCTCGTCGTCGTGCAATACATTCCACCACCCGAGAGATTGGCAGTGTTGCCGCTGATCGTAGTGTTGATGATGGTGGAGTTCACGCCGCCGGGACCACCGATGAAAAAGACTCCTCCTCCGTTCGAGCCCGCGCTGTTTCCGCTTACCAGACAACGGGTGATCGTAGAATTGGCGACGGCATTGGCCATGACCCCTCCGGCCAGACCGATTGCGGAATTGTTCGTGACGGCGGTGTCGGCGAGAGTGAGGTTGGAACCGGCATTGGAGCCAATCCCGCCGCCATCCACCGTCGCGTCGTTCTGCGACACGATGCAACTGTCGATCGTGACGGCCGAGCCAACGTCACAATACACACCTCCACCGGAGAGACTTCTTCCGTGGCGAATGGTCATATCGCGGAGTGTCACTGTCTTGGAGAGCGCTACGGAAAAGACACTGGCTAGAGCGGCTCCTCGCGATGCCGCCGCCTGAACGATGGTGGCCGATGCACCCTGACCTTGGATCGTCAGATTCTTACTGACAACGATGCCCGCTTCGGTGTGGACGGCATCGAGGATTTCGATGGTGTCGCCGTCGCTAGCCGCAGAAATGGCGGAGGAGATGGATGTATAGGCCTCGCCCTGCCCAACGCGCAATGTCGCGCCGGGAACGGCCGCTCCGATCCACGTCAGTGCCGCGGTAGCGCCGGCGGGCACGATTCCCTGTCCCGATGCCGTGCCTCCGGCGAAGAAGCACACAGCAAGGGTCGCCGTGCCGATCTTCTTGTATACGGTGCTACTCCGTTTGTTCCATGCGGTTGGGCGGTTCGAAATCATGGCCGGATTCCTTGCTTGTATGAAGAGTT
>CAZZAQ010000759.1:0-2891 GCA_964652165.1 uncultured Bifidobacterium sp. | reverse complement strand
GTGCAATGAGCGGCATCCAACTCGATCTCCTGGATGCCGCACACCTCATTCCGGTTGAGCACGAGAAGGGCACCGACGAGACGAAGAATGGAATTTGCCTCAGCGCAATTCACCATCGTGCCTTTGACACAGGGCTCGTTGGTATTCGAAAGGACTACTCTGTCGTCGTCAATGAGAGACGGCTCGGCGAACTCAAATCGCTTGGTTGGGATGGCGGAATTGAGTTGTTCAAATCCACGTTGCGCGACCAGATTCTGGTCCCAGCGCGACGCCATCTGTATCCCGACCAGGGGTATCTTGTCTTTGGGCAGACCTTGCGGGGATGGGAACGCGGCACACTGGTTTAGCTTTCTTGTCTCACCCCGATGTCCCAGGATCCGCCGCGACGAGGCCTGCCGCTGCACCGGCGCATCTTCATCGGGCTTGCCTTCGGGGTCGCGGCCGGTTGCGGGGCCAACTTTTTCCTCGGCGCCGAACAACCGCAGGTGATCAGTTCCGACTGGAGGGCGGCCAGTTCGCCGGCCAGCTTCTGCAAGTCGTGGGTCTTCTCCAGAGTCCAGCCCAGCCGTATCAATTCAGCCTAGAACACCTTCTCGACCACCTCGGCTAGCTTGCTTCGGCACATCACATGGGCCAACTCCCGTCGAGCCAGTTCCCGTAAGCCTTCCAAATCGGCGGAGGCGAAGTAGAGCCAGTCCGCCGGATTGTTGGAATCAGTTCTCCGAGGCAAGCAACACTCCTTCCTTGAGTACGGTTGCAAAGAAGTGGTCGCGCCGCTCCTTTTTTTCCGCCAAACGGACCGGGGTGATGGGCACTAGCGTAAAGGCCGGGCGCGGCCACACGTCCCACATGGCTTGGCGAAACCTCCGCGCCGCTTCCTGTTGCCGCTCCGCGCCGTCGGCGACGATGCACAAGTCCACGTCGCTGTCCGGCCGCGCCTCGCCGCGCGCGTGGGAACCGAAAAGATACACGGCGCGCAACGGCATCACCCGGTCCATGGCTTCCAGGCACCGGGCGAGAGTGTCACGTTGGCGTTGCAAATCCGCAGGCAGGTTGTCCAGGAGCAGCTTCACGTCGGTAATCTAGCGGGAAGCGGAGACGCCGGCAAGCGCGTGGGCTGTCGTGCTCGGATCGATCGGCCCGGCCTACCGTTTCGGTTCTATCGGGGACAGCAGTCGAGCGGGCTCGATTGTGCCATCCGGCAGCATGCGCGGGCACTGGATTTCCCGGTCGCAGACGGCCAAAGTGAATTCTAAGCGCGGTGGACGCAAACGCCACCAGAGCGTTTGAGCCTTTCCACGAAGGCCAGGAGCAACCGTTCGTTCAATAAAGCAACAAACGCCCGGCCAGCCTGAACGGCCGTCTTTTGGCAACCGGACCTGGCAAGTTGTTCCTGAAAACGGCAACAGTTGCAATGAGGTGAGACTGTAATAGGAACGGTCTTCCTTTGTCAGGGAGATCTCGTTTGTGGATGAGCGGTACCGGAACTGACTGAGGAGCGTCTCCATGTTGTCATACGACCAAAGGCGAAAGGTTCGATTCGACTCGTTCGTCAGCCTCAGCACAACAAGCGGCGCTCCATCATCGGTCGATTTCGAGAACGCTACAAAGGTCGCCTTGACTGGAGCTGCTGGTTTCCCAGCCAACACCACGACCGCCGCCGCTACCGCCAGAAGAGCCAAGACAAACGCCGCCACAAGGACTCGCCGACGGTTGAAGGTAGTTTTCGGCAGGGAGCTCTCCTTCACTGTGGATTGGTGGAATTGGTTGGCTTGGATTTGCGCCGTTAGCACCATCGCGCCGAGCAGGAGCTCGGCGCTCCGTCCGCCTCTCAATGCGCCCGCGAGCGAGTCAGCCTTCCGGCGATGCCCTGGTGCTCCTTGAGCATCCGTGCGTCGATGGCAGTCGGGTCGAGGCTCCAGCGGGAGGCCAGCAGCGGCACCCGCTCGGTGTTCACCGCGGCCGGATCCACGCGGCCAAAATCGATTCGCTCCTCGCCCTCGCCATACGCGTAGCACTTGAGGCCCAGTTCGATTTCCGCGCGCGTCAGCCGGCCCTGGTTCCAAAGCGTCCGGCCGGACCAGGCGTAAGCCCGTAGCACAACACCGTGCTCGGTCTGGATCCAGGCATGGTGGTTCACCGCCCGGTGGATGCTGTAATACTGCACGTGGCCCAGCTTGCGGCTCAGGTCGAGGATGAAGCGGAAGCACTTGTCCACGTCCTCACCCGGTTCGGGCAGGCTCGAGCCCATGACGAGGATCCAGCCGCCGACGGGCGGCGAGATGAACAGCTTCTGCTCGTGCGCGGCGGACAGGCCCTCCTCCCAGGAACACGGCTTGGGGTTCGCCAGCCCGAGGGCGGCCTGGACCAGGTGCGGATTGCCGCTCTTGATGGCCAGCCAGCGGGTGGGGACCTGGAACAGCATGCCGCCGCCCCGGCGCTCGCCGCGCAAGTGCTCGGTGTGGCGCGGCAGCCGGCGCGTGGCCAGCCGGTCCTTGCGCTGGAAATAGAGGACCAGCAGGCCGAAGCAAAGGAACCCTCCTATGACGGCGCCGGTCAGCAGCAGCATCAACACGGGCATGACCTCATTCTCGTGAAGGCCCGACAGCGTTCCTCCGGCGTCTCCAAGCAAAGCTGAGATCGAGGCGAACGCTTTCATGCTTTGTGACAGTGTACAATTCCCGCTGCGTACTTCAACTCCAAATCCGGGCGGGGCTTCTGGGAGCGCCGGCATCCTGCCGGCGCTTTTCAGTCAGCCAGCGAACGCGTCTCGCCGGCTGGAAGCCGGCGGTCAGGGCCAGTGACAAAGTCGCCGGGCAAGGTAGCGCAGCCGTCTCGGCTGCGAGTTCGGGCAGCGTCCCGCTGCCCGATTCTTCGGGTCGGCTTCCGCG
>CAZZAQ010000758.1:0-2893 GCA_964652165.1 uncultured Bifidobacterium sp. | reverse complement strand
CCGAAGTTGTTCGTCTCCCAGGCGTCCGCCATGCCGTCGGCGTCGGCGTCGGCCAGCGTGGTGATGGTGAAGTTGGCGGCCAGCCCGCCGATGCTGGCGGCATTCCGGATGATGGCCCGGTACTGCAGGGCGCCCGGCGGATTTGTGCCGGGTATGTTGTGGAAGTTCACCGTGTTATTTATGACGTTGCTGGCCATCGAGAAGCTGGGCAGGACGCGCCGCCACTCGACCGAGTACGGCGGCGGATAGCCTGCGAACGCGACACTGGCGCCGACCGTCGCGCCGGTGACGACGCTTTGGTTCACGGGCGCTTGCGTCACGTAGGGGGAAATCAACGGTTGCAAATAGGCCGGCGCGCTCTGGGCCAAGCTGACGTTGTCGCTGACGGTCGCCGAGTAATAGCCCTCGTGCGCGAGTGAGACGTTCGAAAAACTATGTGTGTTGCTTGTCGCGCCAGGAATGTCGACGCCGTTGAATTGCCATTGGAAGCGCAGCGGCGGGTTGTATGAGACCGCGCCCACGGTAAATGTCGCGCGATTGGTCGGGAAGCCAATCGGATCGGGCGGGATGCGGACGAACTGGTTGGCCGGCTGGTTGGTGATCGCCGGGCCAACTCGCACCACGAGTGTCGCGTTGCTGCTGTCGGTCGACCCGGCCGTATTGAAGACGACCGCCTGATAGACGCCCGCGCTGGCGAGCTGGACGTTCGATAGAACAAGCATCGAATTCGTCGCTCCATCGAGATTCCCGCCGTCAAAGCGCCACTGGTAGAACAGCGGTGGCGTGCCGGTCGCGCTCACGCTGAACGATGCGGTGGTTGTGGTGCCGTTGGTGCGTGAGACCGGGTGGCTTGTGAGCGCAGGAGGGGTGCCGCTCAGGGCGTGCGTGCCAGGGGTCGGCACGGCGGCCAGCCAGTTGATGGGGTCATCGCCGTAAGCGAAGGGGTTGATGCGCTGTAGCGACGCGCCCGCGCCATCGGCGGCCAGCGGCCAGGGTTTGCGGTCGTTGTAGCGCACGGCATCGACCGCGTAGTAGGGCGTGCCGTTGGTGGTCGGCGAGTCGGGCGCCCGGAGTTCGAGGTTTTCGCCGCTGTCCTGGAGTGTGCCGGAGTACTGTAGTATCGCCACGGCATCCGAGACGCTGAAGCGCGCGCGGAACGCCACTGGGTTGTCGCTCACCAACAGCAGGCAGCCATTGGACGGCAGGGTGACGTTCGTCGGAAAGTTGAAGCTGGCGCCGTTGAGCCGCCAGGTGTTCGTCGGGTTCGCAGGGTCGAACAGCGGGACCGGCGCGCCCGTGAGATTGCGCAATTCGAGGAACTCATCCGGGTTCGACTTCGGGTTGTAGTGGATTTCGCTCAGGACCACCGGGCCGATGCGCGGGGCGGCGTTGGCGCCGCCCGGGGTGCGAGAAACCAGCAACGGGAACTGCTCTTCTCCCACGCTGTTGACGTAGCGCCCGAACGACACGCCGTCCTGCGACCCGCCGAACGTGAAGCCGTGGCTGTAGCCGGTGAGCGCGCCCGCCCCGTCGGCGCTGAACAGATACACATCATCGCCAAGCGAACTGAGGCTGAAGCTGACGCCAAGGCCGGGGGTGGGGTTGAAGTCGTCTTCGTCGAACACCGCAAACGCGCCCGGCGCCAGCGCCGGCCGGGCGGGGATGCGGAACTTTTGCGGCAGCGTCGGATCGTCGCTCAACCACCAACCGCTGATGTTCACGTTTGTCGAGGCCACGTTCAGCAGCTCGATAGTATCCTTGAACGGCAGCGTCGAGCTGGCCAGCGCCTCGTTGAGGACAACGCCACCGACGCCGGACGCGCCGCCGTCAGTTCCCGGTGTGCCGTAAATCGCGGCGCTCGAGCGATAGATCCCTTCCGCTCCGCGCACGAGCGAAAAGCCGAATCCGTCCGGCGTCACCGGCGAGGGCGCTCGGTCGGTGTAGGTGATCGTGATGATTTCCCCAGCCGTCTGATGACTGATGGTGACCGTCTCCCCGTCGTTGTTGAGTTTGCCGGTGTAAACGCCGTCGATGACGACACCCGGATAGCGCGCCGCGAACGCGTTCGTATTCCGCGCCAGCACGAACAGCGCGCCGGGCGCGAGCTGCGTTCCGTTGGCAAAGCCGAATTCCACGCCATCCGTGAACGACAGGCCCGAAAGATCGAGGCTCACGGCCCCGATGTTCTTCAACTCGATGAACTCGAATTCGTCGCCATCCGTCGCGCCGTCGCCGGGCGGATTGTACATGAGTTCGTTGAAGACGAGATTTGTGCGCAGCACGCTCGTCAGGTCGCGCGGCCCGGGCCGGAATTCGACCGGCAGCGACCAGCGGCTCCAGCGGCCGGTGTTGTCCTTGTGCCGCACGCGCACGCGATAGACCAGGTCTGCCTGTGCGACGTGAGCCGGGATGGTGATGAACGCGTTGAAGGTCGCAAGCTCATCGGAAACCCACGCCGCGTCCCATTCCAGCCGGAGTTGCGACGGGTTGCTCACAATCGTGCCCGGGGCGATGATCTCGGCGATGCGCCACTGCATCCCGCCGAACGTGCCCGCGCCCTGCGGGTCGGCGAACGCCGACGACTGGAAGACTAATCCGTCCACCGGGTAACCGTTCGTGCCTACGTAGGTGATCGTCGGGCGGGACGGGATCGCGGCGTCGTTCGCCACGGTATCGAGCCGGGTCGAGTTTCCGCCGACAGGCACGGACGTTCCACCCACCCAATGCGCCTTGTTCGTGCCGCCGGGCGTGAACATGAAGTCCTTCATGTCCTGCGCGTATGCCAGCAGGCCGCCGGTCACGCCCGGCCCGCCGGGAGAAATCGAGAGGTAGCTGGCGGGCGCCGGCGCGTTCGACCAGCGGGCGTGGTCGGCAGGCGCGAAGTCGCACAGGC
>CAZZAQ010000757.1:0-2906 GCA_964652165.1 uncultured Bifidobacterium sp. | reverse complement strand
AGTATCGGGATGGCCAATCTGGACGAACGGTTGGATGAGCTGGAACGACGGATCCTCGAGCTTTCGGTGTTTCTTTGACCTCCCCGGCAAGGAAGCGCGGCTGAAGGAGCTCGAGGCCCAGCAGGCCGATCCCGGGTTCTGGTCCAACCCGGATCGCGCCCGTGGACTGGTCCAGGAGGTGAAGACCCTCAAGAGCTGGGTCATGCCGGCGGGGTCGCTCCGGAATCGTCTGGCGGACGCGCGCGGAATGAGCGAGCTGATCGCCGCCGACCCCGATGAAGGTCTGGCGGCCGAGCTCGCTGCCGAAGTGGAAAGCATCGCGCCGGTCCTCGAATCATTCGAGCTGAAGACCCTGCTGCGCGAGCCGGACGATGCCGGCAACGCCATCCTCACCATCCATCCCGGCGCCGGCGGCACCGAATCGCAGGACTGGGCCGAGATGCTGCTGCGCATGTACCTGCGCTGGGCGGAGCGCCAGGGCTTCGCCACCGTCCTGAACGACTACCAGGCGGCCGAGGAGGCGGGACTGAAGTCAGCCACCTTCTCGGTGAACGGCGAGTACGCGTACGGACTGCTGGTGGGCGAGATCGGCGTGCACCGGCTGGTGCGCATCTCGCCTTTCGACCAAGCCAAGCGCCGCCATACGTCCTTCGCCAGCGTGTACGTCTCCCCGGAGATTGACGACACCATCGAAGTGGTCATCAAGCCCGAAGACCTGCGCATCGACACCTTTCGCTCCAGCGGCCGGGGCGGGCAGCATGTGAACACCACCGACTCGGCGGTGCGCCTCACGCATATTCCTTCGGGCGTGGTGGTGAGCTGCCAGAACGAACGCTCCCAGCACAAGAACAAAGAGCGCGCCATGAAGATCCTGCGTTCCAGGCTCTACGAGCTGGAGCTGGAAAAGAAACAGGAAGCGTCGCGGAAAGTGGAAGACTCGAAGCTGGATAGCGACTTCGGCTCGCAGATCCGGTCGTACGTGCTCCAGCCGTACCGGATGGTGAAGGACCATCGGACGAAATTTGAGATGGGCGACGTGGACCGCGTGCTGGACGGCGACCTGGGGCCGTTCATCCGGGCTTATCTGCTGGCGAAAAGGGCGGAAGGCAAGAGTTAGCGGCGAAGAGCCTCAGCGAGAGCGCGTTCGACCCACGCCGTCAGCGACACGCCTTCGACCCGAGCTCGCTTGCCGATGCGAACCAGAAGGTGAATCGGCAGCCTCCAGCTAACGGGCTCGCGCCGCGTGATGCTGGTGAGTGGCCTGCCGGCTCCCGGCCTCTTTCCTCCGCGTTCCATGGCCGGATCCCTCCCCGCTCCCGGACGCTGCGATTCTGCCCTGGGCGATTCCCAATTCAATCCACATGTCTTCCAAGGCCAGATAGAGTGGGTGCCGGATAACTTCCCCACGGGCCCCATTGCGCGCATAGACCGGCGAGTTCATGCCAAATGCAAACTCGTCGAACGCAAACCAGCTTGCCTTGGCGCGAAATCGCTCCTGGGCCAGCGTGAAAAACCTCTTTTCGTTCTCGCCTAGCCCGTTCAGTTCGACGCTCAACCCGGTTCTCTGGTTCCGATATCGCATTTCGGTCACCTCTTGTTTCGGGGTAAGCTAGGTCACTTCCTCAAAGTAGACCTGCACAACTTCAAAAAACATGCTCGCTTGCTCAAATCGGGCGCGCGCATCCTGAACCAGCGCCCGCATTTCGTCCACCTTGCCCTCGCCGGAAACGTTGAAGAACAGGTGAAGGTGCTCTTCCGTCTGTCCGCGCCAGAACCCCTCCACCTTGCCGGCGTGAGTGTACGCATTTACCACGCTCAGCAAGCTTCGCTTCCACCATCGCCAGGTTTCCGCCGGGAAGGCCTGGTCGCCGTTGTCCCGCAAAGGCAAGAGCAAGGTGACCCGAAAGGCGTTGGCCCGATACTCCATGTTCTCCTCAATGCCAGAGGGTCAGCGACGACAGCATGGTAACTGGTTCCATATGAAAATGTCAATACATAATCAAACATGGTCCCCGGTAAACCAAGCCCGGTTTTGCCGGGCCGTTTGGGGTACGGTATTAGGCGTGGCAGCCCCCGGTGCTACCGTAGTCGAACCGAGGCCGGTCCTCGTACAACGAGGCCTGCGACTGGAGTTGCTGACCGTGGGCTGGAACTCAGCGGAGGCGGTCATCGGCATTGGCGCTGGACTGGTGGCGGGCAGCGTCGCACTGGTGGGTTTTGGACTGGACTCGGTGATTGAAGTGTCGTCAGGGGCAATTCTGCTGTGGCGTCTGCGCGCCGACCTGAACCGCCGCGAGCACGCCGAGCGGCTGGCGCTGCGCCTGGTGGGCTTGAGCTTTATAGCGCTGGCCGCCTACGTCGCAGGGGATGCGATCTACTCGCTGTGGCAGCGGCAGGCGCCGGACCAGAGCTACCTGGGCATCGGCCTGGCGCTGGTTTCACTGATGGTGATGCCGTTGCTGGCCCGCGCGAAACGACGCCTGGCCGCGGAACTGGGCAGCCCGGCCCTGCACGCCGACTCGCAACAGACGCGGATCTGCGCGTATCTTTCTGTGATCCTGCTGGGCGGCCTGACGCTGAATGCTGCCCTGGGCTGGTGGTGGGCCGATCCGGTTGCGGCCCTGCTGATGACGCCCCTCATCGCCGGCGAGGGCGTGGAAGCGTTGCGCGGCAAGACCTGTTGCGACGCCGTGTGCAAGTGAGCTGGGAGGTTCGATGAAGGCAAAACGCAGGCCGTCTCCGGTCCGCGGACGGGCCCGGTCATCGCGCAAGGCCAAGCTTGGCGCTGCGCTGCTCTCTCCCCGCTTCGAACGCGGGCTGGTGCTGGCCAACCGGCTGCACGGACGCCAGAAGAGGAAGGGGACGGACATTCCCTACATCGCCCACCTGATGACGGTGGCCGGGCT
>CAZZAQ010000756.1:0-2906 GCA_964652165.1 uncultured Bifidobacterium sp. | reverse complement strand
CCATCGTAGCGCAGGCTGCCCAGCCTGCTGTATCGCGGGTTGCCAACCCGCGAATGTGCGACCAGAACCAGACGCGGATTGGCGTACGGGGTGCCCGCCGACTGGCAGTCGGCGATACAGCAGACAAGGCTGTCTGCGCTACAAGCCCAAGTTGAGCTTCACGCCGAGCCACCCGCAATCGAACTACCCGAGCTATCGCGCCTGCCGGACGCGGAAGGTGTAGTCCTTGGCCTTGGCGTTCATCGAGGTGAAGGGCACGCCCTCGGTGGCGTTCTCCGTCAGGATGAGCGTCTGAAAGGGCGTCGAGTCGATGGGGAAGCCCTGCGCGTCCTTGAACTCGCAGTTGATTTGGACCTGGATGCGGCGGTTCTCGCGGTTGCGCACCTTGGCCACGACCTGGAGCCGGCCGTCGGGCAACACCGTTTCCTGAATGCCCGTCGGCGTCACGGACTGTTGCGTGCCGGCGTCGAGCAGCACGAATTTCTCGCGGTCTTCCGTGTTGAACTTCGTCGTGTTCTGCGGTCGATAGGCGCCGGTTTCAGGATTCGCGCAGCCGGAGAGAAACGCGGCCAGCGCCGCGAAGGCCAGGGTGGAAGAGAATAGTGTTTTCATTGATTCTGGGGTGTGGAGGATTTGTCGCTTACGTAAATCACTTTGTCGAGGCCGGCGGCGACGGTCACGGTGACCGTCCTGGATTGACCGCCCAGGATTCTGCCGGCTTCATCCAGAAACTCGACCGTCAACGTGTGCTCGCCGGGCGGCGCCTCGAACGCGACGAAGCTCAGGAACCGCGGCAGGTTGTCCCATGTGCGGACATCGGCCTCGGGGTTGGCCGCGCTCGAAAAAATCTTGCTGACGAGGCCCGCGCCCATGACCGCCAGTCCTGCAACCTCCGTGTCCCGATGTGTCGCCAGGACGGCGCCCGTGATGAGCGCGGCGTTGCCGGCCGCATCGGTCGAGGACTTGAAGACGGCCTTGTTGGCCAGGACGTGATCCATTACCCGTCCGCCGCGAGTCGTTGCCTGGAAGACGAGGTCATCGTAGGGAACGGCTTTGCCCGTGCCTTCGTGGAGTCTTACGACGGCGTTGTGCGCGGCCGAGGCCCGCACCCGGAAACGAAGCTGTTCGCCGTACGCGCCGGTCGCGAATTTCTCCGGGCCCGCGCCGTAATCGACGAAGACCAGGAGATTGGCGTTCGTGCCGAAGACCGGCGGCTTCCATAGCTTGGCGGCGGACTCCGCGCGCTGGACCGCCGCCGTGCCGTCACCGCCGAGCTTGAGCGTGGCGTAGCCGTCCAGGTAATCCAGCAGCACGAAGTCGCACGCGTAGGTCTTCTTTTCCACGTCGCTGTCGGCCAGTTGCCCGCTGCGGAAGCAGGCGCGGGCGTTGTCCGGCTCGCCGTCCATCCAGTAGAGGATGCCCCGATAATACCAGGCCATGACGCGCTCGTAAGGCTCGCCGATGAACGTCTTCCTCGCCTCCGCCTCGAAGTAACTGCGCGACTTCTTCGCGTCCTCGTCCTTGCCGTAAATGCTGCTGATGCGGGCGATCGCGGCGTCCAAGTGGCGCTTGGCCGTGTCGAACTCGCCGCGGCGCATGGCGGCCAGCCCGGCGCGGTATTGCCAGAGGACCTTGTCGCGCGCCGGGCCGAAATCGATGAAGTGCTCGCCGTCGGCGATGGGATCGCCGGAGAGTTTATAGGCCGGGCGCGGCTCCGTGGCGCAGCCGGCCAGCCCGAGGGAAAGCCCGAGCGCGAACAGAATGCCGGCGCGTTTCATCGGCGCGAGTGTCGCGGGCAGCGACTAGCCCGGATGAGTCTTACCCGCCGTAGCCGCCGACGTGAGGAGGCGGAGGCGCCAAGCGGGGCAACGAGTCCGTCTCCTCACGTCGGCGGCTACAGGCTGTGGGCGTTTCATGCGAAAGTTGAATTAGCCAGGCTAGCGATAGGCCGCGTCTTCGAGGCCCTGCTTCTTGATCTCATGATCGCCTGACCAAATAATGACGCTCGTGCGGGGGTCGATGAGTTGAAACGTATAGAGTACGTAGTCGCTCGTGCCGTCTCTCGTTTTCGACGTCAGGCCCTGGAGCTTGCCGGTGAGCAAGTAGTCGGCGCCCTTGAGTTCCTGCACGTTGGGGTCCGACGTGGAAGTGAACTGCCCGGCTCGTTTTGCCTCGCGCTCCTTGATCAGGGCATTGAGCCGATCGCGCGCCAGGAAGAAGACTTTGCCGCCCGATTTGGACGTGAGTTGCGTCTGGATGCGCGTCAGGAAGATGTCCTTGTTGATCGGGAAGCGCGTTTCGTTGAGGACCGGCTCGAGTGCGATGTAAGGCGGCGACTTGGCGGCCGAGATTTGTTCCAGACCTAGGATCCCTCGGGCCATCTTGTCGGCGACAGTCACGAGGTCCTGCGACTCGACACCGGTGCCGGCGACGAAGCCGCGTTCATCAGGCCGCATTTCCGTCACCTGCACGCCGGATGGGTTCTTCACTCCGCCCGACGACGCACAACCACCGGCCAGCACCGCCAGCCCGGCCAGTCCCAATCCAAGGAAGCAATTCGTTTTCATAAAGTCATTCAGTTGTCCGGCAGACCGGCCCGCCGTGCAAGCGCCAAGTCGGACCGATCCGCTCGCCCGGTTCGACGCGGGGAACGGAAATCTATTCGCGCCAAGGAACATTCCAATTTCTCCGCGGCTCAGGCCAGCCGGGCCGGCCTTACCGCTCTCCCCCGATGGGGGAGAGGGAGCCGGAAGCTTCAGCGCGTTCGTGAGCCGCGCGCTTCGGACTCCTTCTCCCCCTTGGGGGAGAAGGCCGGGATGAGGGGGTAGCTCGGCACCGAGCGCGACGGCTATTGCAAGCGTGAGCCACCCGGCCCCTCACCCCAACCCTCTCCCCCGATGGGGGCG
>CAZZAQ010000755.1:0-2911 GCA_964652165.1 uncultured Bifidobacterium sp. | reverse complement strand
GTGCTCACGGGCGTGATGTCGAAGATGGGCGTGTATGGCTTCCTGCGCGTGCTGATGCCGATTTTTCCGAACGAGATGCGCGCGGTGCTGCCGTGGCTGCTCGGGCTGGCGGTGGTCACCATCGTGGCGAGCGCCTGGGCGGCGATGACGCAGCGGGACCTCAAGCGCATCGTGGCCTACTCGTCCATCAACCACCTCGGTTATTGCCTGCTCGGAATCTTCGCCGCGACCGCGACGCAAATCACCGGCAGCGAGCCGCGTTGGACGACGGAGAAGGCCGCCGCGCTCAACGGCGTGTTGCTGCAAATGTTCAACCACGGCATCACCGCCGCCGCGCTGTTCTACTTTGTCGGCCTGATCGAGCAACGGGCGGGACGACGGGGGCTGGAGGACTTCGGCGGGCTTCGCAAAGTCGCGCCGGTGTTCTGCGGGCTGATGGGCATCGCGATGTTCGCGTCGCTTGGCTTGCCGGGCCTGAATGGCTTCGTGGGCGAGTTCCTGATCTTCAAGGGCGCCTTCGCCCTGAGCGGCTGGGCGGCGACGCTCTCGGTGCTCGGCTTGCTGACGACGGCGGTGTTTCTGCTGACGATTCTGCAACGGGTCTGGAACGGTCCGCTGGCGCCGAAGTGGGCGGGCTTTTCCGATCTTACGCTGGCCGAGCGCTGCGTGGCGCTGCCCGCCATCGGGCTGATGTTTCTGCTCGGCCTTTGTCCGCAAGTGGTGCTGGCCGTCATCAACAGCACGGTGCTGCAACTGGTGGACGGTTTGGCGAAGTAGGACAGGCTTCCAGCCTGTCGCCTCGGGCATCCTGCCCGCGGAAGGGACTGGGGCTGGAAGCCCCGGAGACAGGCTGGAAGCCCGTCCTACTATCATGCGCCTTCACATTCCCGAGCGCGTTTGCCAAGTTCTCTCCATGCCTGAGCTTGCCGAGGCCGCGACAGCCCAGGGCGAATCCGTGCGCCCACGGCCGGCCACTGGCCTGTACAACGACGACCTCGCCCCCGTGCCGCAGTCGAAGCGCAAGTGGCGGCTGGGCAGTTTCGCGGCGCTCTGGATCTCGATGTCGGCCTGCATCCCCACCTACATGCTCGCCTCATCGCTGATCAGCGGCGGGATGAACTGGTGGCAGGCGATCCTGACGATCTTTCTCGGGAACGTCATCGTCCTCATCCCGATGATCCTCAACGCGCACGCCGGCACCGCTTATGGCATTCCATTCCCGGTGTTCTGCCGCGCGTCGTTTGGCACTGCGGGTTCGAACGTGCCGGCGCTGTTGCGCGCGCTGGTGGCGTGCGGCTGGTTCGGCATCCAAACGTGGATTGGCGGCGCGGCAATCTACAAGATCCTCGCCGTCTTCTTCCCCTCGCTCGCCGACCCGGGCGCCGCGACGGCGTTCGGCGTGACGCTGCCGCAGTTCACATGCTTCCTCTTTTTCTGGGGCATCAACATGTGGGTCATTTACGCGGGCATCGATTGCATCCGCTGGCTGCTCAACATCAAGGCGCCGCTGCTCATCGCGCTGGGACTGGCGCTGGTCTGGTGGGCTTGCCGGGAAGCGGGGGGCTTCGGTCCGATTCTCTCGCAGCCGTCGGCGTTCGACGTGGACCAGCCCAAGGAGGGACAATTCTGGCAGTTTTTCTTCCCGGCGCTGACTGGCATGGTCGGCTACTGGGCGACGCTATCGTTGAACATCCCGGACTTCTCCCGCTATGCGGTCTCGCAGCGCGATCAGATGCTCGGTCAGGCTCTGGGCCTGCCTCTGACGATGGCCCTCTACTCGTTCATTGGCGTCGCCGTCACGTCGGCCACGACGATCATCTACGGCACAACGCTCTGGGATCCGGTGGACGTGCTGACGCGCTTCAAGAATCCCGTCGTGCTGATCGTCGCGATGCTCGCGCTTTGCCTGGCCACGCTGGCGACGAACATCGCCGCCAACGTCGTCAGCCCGGCGAACGACTTCGCGAATCTGGCCCCGAGAAAGATTTCATTCCGTGTCGGCGGGTTCATCACCGGTCTCATCGGCATCCTGATCATGCCGTGGCACCTGGTGGCCAACGCCGAGCGCTACTTCGGCTGGCTCATCGGTTACGGCGCGCTGCTCGGGCCGATTGGCGGCATCATGATCGCCGACTACTACCTGCACCGCCGGAGAAAACTTAACGTCGCCGCGCTCTACGATCCGCGCGGCGAATATCGCTTTACGGGTGGGTTCAGTGTCGTCGCGCTCGTTTCGCTGATTGTGGCCGTGCTGCCGAATCTGCCGGGTTTTCTCGCGCAGGCACAGCTCATCCATACAGATCGCCTACCCGACCTCGCGGCGCGCCTGAACAATTTTCTTGGCACGCCCCTTTTTGTGCCGGACGAATTCGCCTCCTTCTTCACGGGCCTCTACAACTACGCCTGGTTCGTCGGATTCGGGATTGCGTTTGTGGTGTATCTGGCGCTTCGCAACTGGGATGTCTTGCGGAGCCGGAAGCGAACTGGTAGCATACAGGCATGATAATTATTCGCTTTGCCGATGCTGAGACGGAGCGACGCGCCTTGGGCTTCCTTGCCACCCGGTTTCCCGGAAAGACCTGGGCAAGCGCTCAAACGATGGTCCCGGAGGCCGCGCTGGCGCCACTGACGAGAGAAGGTCTGCGCTTCACCGTGGAAGGCCCGGCCACTTATGAGCAACTTGCGTCGCTACGAGATCCTGCAGCCGTTGAAGTTCGATGACCGGCAGCCGGTACCCTGGTCTCTAATTGGCGACACGTTGCTCGAGTTAGCTCGCATCTTTCACAGTCGTAATGGTGGCCGCACCGCCAGTCTCATTAGCACCCCGCTTCAGCGGGGTGTCTGCGCCTCGGAGTACGTCGAAACCGTTTCAACGGTTTCGACAGGGTGTAAGAAACCGTTGAAACGGTTT
>CAZZAQ010000754.1:274-2912 GCA_964652165.1 uncultured Bifidobacterium sp. | reverse complement strand
GCATCAACTGCATCAGCAACATCAAACAGATCGGTCTCGCCGCCCGAATGTGGGCGAATGACAACAAGGAAATCATGCCCGCCGATTTCCTCAGCATGAGCAACGAGTTGAGCAGTCCGCAGATTCTAACCTGCCCGGCTGACACCGCGCGAAGCCGGGCGGCAAGCTGGCTGGAGTTCGACGGCAACAGCGTAAGCTACGAACTGTTGTCGCCGGGCGTGCCGGAGGGGGACCCGACCATTGTGTACGTGCGCTGTCCGATTCACCACAACGTCGGCTTGCTTGACGGCAGCGCGCAACAGCTCGATCCCGCCGTCCATCGCATCGAGAAGGTGGACGGAAAGTTCAAGATTGTCCGCGTCAATGCGCAGCCATGAAAACTCTCTTTGCCCTCATCATGGTTGGACTTCTCGCCGCTGGCTTCTTCTGGGAGCGCAGCGCATCGGACAGGCTGCGGATAGAGAACGAATCGCTCCGCGCGGAGAAGCTGGAGGCCGATCAACTGGCCGCCGAGAATCGCGATCTGCCGGAGCTGCGTGCCGCGGCCGGCGCCACGAAGCGGAGTGACGACCGTACTGAATTGCTCCGGTTGAGAAACGAGGTCCGCCGGTTGCGCGCCCAGCAGCAGGAGGCCGAGAAACTCCGCGCGGCCAACCAGCGCGTGGCCGAGGAGATTACGTCCGGTAAATTCACCCCGCGCCGGCTGGCGGACCTGGAGGGCGCCGTGCCGCGCGAGAAGTGGACCTTCGCCGGCTTCGCCACGCCGGAAGCGACGGCGCAGAGTTTTTTCGCTGGCCTCGCATCGGGGGAGCCGGAGCAGTTCCTGAACTGTCTGACACCGAACCTCGCCGCCAAAATGCGCGCCGAGATGGTCAAGGATCCAGAAAGGAAGCAGGAGGAATTCAAAAAGGGTATTGCCCAAATGGCCAACCTGTCGGCTTTCCGCATTGCCCAGCAAAGATTGCGTTCGCCGGACACCGTGGTGCTCGACATTCAAATGACCGTGGACGGCGAACGGATGCCGATGCCGCTGCGGCGCGTCGGCAACGAATGGAAGATCGACCTTGGCGGTCAGGTGGAATCAGAGTGAAGCGGAGGGCCAGCGATCACTGTTTTGTGTAGCTGCGACCGTGAGGTCGCGGGCTGTTTTCTCCAGCGAGAACGAACTCGATTCCGACGCCCAACCTCCAGCAACGCCCTCCCGCGACCTCACGGTCGCGGCTACACGAATCACACACCAGGCTGGAAGCCTGTCCTACTACTTCACATACCCATTGGCCCGGAACCATTCCACCGCATCAGCAAGCGCCTGTCGCGGAGGCGTTTGCGGCAGGCCGAGTTCACGGACGGCTTTGGCGGGGTTGAAAAACATTTTGTGCTTCGCCATCCGCACACCGGCGATGGGGGCCTTTGGTGGCTTGCCGGTGAGCTTCGAAAGATGCTCGTCCACCTGCGCCGCCGTCCACGCCACGACGTAGGGAATTTGCATCTTCGGCGCGGGCAGCCCGGTGAGTTCGGCGAGCAAGGCGAAAGCCTCCTTCATAGTCCAATTCCCGGCCGCGTGGCCGAGAATGTAGCGCTCGCCGATGCGGCCCTTTTCCGCCGCGAGGATGTGGCCGAGGGCGACGTCGCGGACGTGGACCCAGTTGAGGCCGGTGTCGAGAAAGGCGGGCATGGCGCGGTTCAGGAAATCGACGATGACCTGCCCGGTGGGCGTCGGTTTCGCGTCGCGCGGGCCGACGGGGGCGCTGGGATTCACGATGACGACCGGGGCGCCTTTGGCCGCCAGTTCGCGCGCGACGACCTCCGCCTTCCACTTCGAGAGCTTGTAATGGTTGCTCATCTGCGCTTCGGAGACGGGTGTCGTTTCGTCGGTCGGAGTGATCACGCCGTTGACCGTGCTCGGCAGCCCGATGCAGCCGACGGTGCTTGTGTAAACGATGCGCGAGCAGCCGGCGGCGACGGCGGCTTCGAGGACGTTTCGCGTCCCGTCCACATTGGCCGCGTACATCGGAGCATAGTCAGGCAGCCAGAGGTGGTAGCTGGCGGCGACGTGGAAACACCAGTCGCAACCGCGCATCGCCCGGGCAAGGCCGTCCGGGTCGGCAACGTCGCCGGGCACCCGCTCCACTTCGGCGCCCGCCAGGCCGCGGGTGTCGGCATTCGGGCGGAGCAGCGCCTTGACGCGATGGCCGCGGTCGCAAAGCTCGTGGACGAGGTTGGCGCCGATGAACCCCGAGGCGCCGGTGACGAAGCAGGTCATGGATCTTGGAGCTTTTTTTGAACTTTGAGCATTGAACTTTGAGCTTATTGGAACGGCCGCTAAAGCTACGGTTTCGTTCCGCCGATGGGAATCCCAGAACGAAAAGTTCAGCGAAGCCGATGGACGGCTCGCCGGACCCGGTGCAAGTTGACCGTGGGCACACAGACCGGCGGCCACGGCAGCGCCCGGCACAGGTTTGGAAGTTGCCATGTTGAACAAAACCAACAGCAAACGAAAGCTGACGCGCAAAGAACAGCGCGACCTCGACATTGAGATCGGCTTCATGGAAGGGGTCGTGCAGCAGGATCCGCGGTGTGCCGACGCGTGGAAGGTGCTCAGCGAAGACTACGCCCGGCGCAGCAAATTCAGCGAGGG
>CAZZAQ010000754.1:0-264 GCA_964652165.1 uncultured Bifidobacterium sp. | reverse complement strand
CATCTGGCGCGCATCCAGCCCGACGACCCTTCCGTGCTCTACAACCTGGCTTGCTGCTATTCGATCGCCCGACAGATCGACCAGTCAATCGGCGCTCTCTCCCAGGCGATCTCCAAGGGCTTCGACGATTTCAAGTGGCTGCTGAAGGACCCCGACCTCGGCAATCTCCGCAAGGATCCCGCCTTCAAGAAAGTCTGGGGCAAGCTCGCTTCGGTAAAGGCCAAGGTGGTCTGAACGGCGCGGGCGTGCCCTCGGGAATTGGTT
>CAZZAQ010000753.1:0-2921 GCA_964652165.1 uncultured Bifidobacterium sp. | reverse complement strand
GCGAGTTTTACGGCCGGCTGCCTGCCCTGCTGCGCAAGGTGGAAGGCGCCGACGGCAAATGGCATCCTGTGACACCCGGCGCGCTGCGCCGATCCGAGGTCACGGTGGGCATCCACGTCGCCCCGGCGAGCGAACACCTGCCGAGGCTCCTGCGCCGGTTCGCCGAGTTTTACGGGCCGCTGGTCAAGCCGACGCCTCAGAGCTTCCTGGCTGCCGCTGCGGCGCATCACCGGCTGGTGTGGATTCATCCGTTCCTGGACGGCAACGGCCGCGTCGCCCGCCTCTTCACTCACGCCTGGCTGCGCAAGGCCGAGGCCGACGGCGACGGACTCTGGACGCTCTCGCGCGGCCTGGCCCGACACCAGCGCGAATATCGCGCCGCTCTGGCGAACGCCGACGAACGGCGTCTGAACGACTTCGATGGGCGCGGCCCTCTCTCCGCGCGCCGCCTCGCCGAATTCTGCGAATTCACGCTTCGCACCGCGCTCGACCAACTCGAATTCATGCGCGAGTTGCTCGACCTCGAGACCCTCTCGCGCCGCATCACCGGCTACAGCGAGCGCCAGGAGTCGGCAGGCGAACTGCCTGCCGGGAGCGCATTGGTCCTGCGAGCCATCTTCCTGCGCGGCGAAATCCCCCGGGGCGACGTGGGTCGCATCGCGGGCGTTTCCCCGCGCACCGGCCAAAAGATCACTCGCGAATTGCAGGCCCGGCGTCTTGTTCTTTCCGATTCACCCAAAGGCCCGCTTCGTCTTGGATTCCCCGCGGAAGTTGCCGGGAGCTACTTCCCGAATCTCTTCCCGGCCGGCGTGGATTAGCTTCAACCTTCAACTACGAAGTGCCTCCAGTCCACGATGCCGTGGCCGTTGCGGATGAGGGCGCTCAACGGCAGCGCCGCGGGCGCGCGGGGCGTCGAGAGCAGCTTCAGGCCGGCTTCGTGCGGCAGGCGGTTGGCCTTCCTCGTGTTGACGCTTTTGCTCGACCAGACGAGGTTTTCCCAGGTGTCCCGGCCGCCGCGGCTGCGGGGCACGACGTGATCGAGGCTGCCGTCCTCCGGGCGCAGGAGCGCGCCGGTGTACTGGCAGCGGTTGCGATCGCGTTCGCGAATCGAGCGGGCGCAGAGCTTGGGCCGCTTCTTCGGCACCCTGGCGAAGTTCACGGCCACGATCACGGTCGGCACGCGGATGGGCCCGCGCACCGTCCGCACGGCGCGGTCCTGCGCCCGAACCGGGAGCGTGAGCCATTCCTCCCACGTCACGGGGTGGATGTGGTCGTCGGCGCCGATGTCGAGGGCGGTGGCGACGGCGGTGGCGAGCATGCAGAAGGCCTCCGCGGGCGTGCGCACGTGGATGGCCTGCCAGTGCCGGTTGAGCACGAGCACGGTGGACTGGGTCAGGATGTCACTCATGGTGTGTAGGAGTAAAACGTAAAACGTGAAACGTGAAACGTAATTGCGACACCATCGCTCGTTCTCTCTTACGTTTTACGTTTTACGTTTTACGCATCACTTCAGCGGTGTTTGTTCTTTGTTGCAGGCAGACGAAAAATTGGCCGCCTCGTCCGGATTTGCGCCGGAACCTCCGGGGTCAGAGCCCGGCGCGCTGCGTGTTGCGCCACGAGGCGGAGCGGGGAGTTGAGAGGAGTTTGTGTTGAGAGTTGAGGGAGGGGATGCTTTCTCAACTCTGGAAGAATGGTCACCCGGGAAGGTTACGCTCCCTCGATTGCTGGGTGTAGGCCAGCCGTGATTCTATTTCACCACCGGGCGTCGGGGATTTACGATTTACAGACCGGAGTCAGAATCCGGCATGAAGGGAGGACGTACTCGCAAATCGCAATTCGTAAATCGCAAATCCAAAATCCAAAGAAGGCCGGGCGCCTTCCTTTCGTCGGCGCCCGGCTCGGAGGATACTGCAACAGCAGTGGGGGGTTACGAAAACTTCACTTCAACGGCTTTGGGCAGGGCCCGTTCGCTCTTGGCCAGGCGCACCGTCAGCAAGCCGTCCTTGAACTCCGCGGTGACTTTCGCGGCATCCGCATCATCCGGCAGAGTAAAGCTCCGGGTGAAGCTGCCGTAAGCGCGTTCGACCCGGTGGAAGCGCTTGTTCTTTTCCTCCTTCTCGAACTTGCGCTCGCCGCTGAGGGTCAGCACGCCGTTCTCGACGGTGACTTTCACTTCGTCTTTCTTCACCTCGGGCAACTCGGCCTTGATGAGGTACTCCTTGTCATCCTCGGTGATGTCCACGAGCGGCAGCCACTGGGCGACCGTCATCTCTTCCTTGCCCGAGCCGGCGCGCTGCGGTGCGAGGCCGAAAATCGAACCGAGCCGGCGTTGCAGGTCATCCATTTCTTTGAAAGGATCCCAACGAGTCAGAGCATTCATGTGTGTATTACTTTCTTCATTGGCGGTGGGTTTTCATTCGCCGCGCGCCCACCGCCCGAGGGCGCATGGCGTTTAAGTCTCATCCAGCCCGCCCGTCGCGGACTGGTTGCCATTCGACTTCTCTTAGTATCAGGATGAGTGCCAGCGCTTGGAATTGGTGCAAATGCTTGAATACAAGGGCGGCGCCCGTGGCCAGGCATCGCGTGGTGGTGTGACAGCCGATCCAAACTGGCACAGCCGTGTGGCGCAATGGCGCACGCGTGGCACACCTCTCAGGTTGGAAAGTGGCTGCCGGGGATGGAATCGCACCACCACGGGCGTCTTCAAAGGACGCTGGACTGCTGTTATCCGACCCGGCAGGAGTGGCGGAGTTCCGAGTTCACGCGGGGATGGGGCGCGACGTGGAACCGGGGAAGCTGGTGTGTGTGTTAGCGTAGCTGCGACCGTGAGGTCGCGGGTTGGATTCTCAAGCGGGAACGAATTCGATGCCGACGCCTGATCTCCAGCGCCCCCGTCCCGCGACCTCACGGTCGCAGCTACG
>CAZZAQ010000752.1:1361-2938 GCA_964652165.1 uncultured Bifidobacterium sp. | reverse complement strand
CGATTCTGGACGACTACGCCATAAAGTGCGTCCGGGGCGCGCCGTGAAGCGGCCCGGCAGGACATTCGCTCATGCTTTCCAGAGACCGACTGCGCTGAGAAGGACCTGAACCTCAATGACTGTGGCTCTGATCGTGGCCCTTGCTCTTTGGCTTCTGGCTTTGGGCCTGCGTGGGCTTGGCTTGTTTAGACTTGCCCTTCGCTTTGGAAGATTGCTTTTCCGCTTGTAGGATCTTCGCCTCTTGCTGCCATTTCTCACGAAGGCGGCGGTTCACCACTGCCAACTGTGCCTCCGTCACTGGGTGAAGCTTTGCCCAGCCTCGGCGCACTCGCTCAGCGAGTTTCTCCAGCTTCGCCTTTATCGGGTCGGTTTCTTCGTTTTGACCAGGCATAGTCCCTTTCATTCGCCGAGCAGTTTCCTGGCGAGCTTAACGCATCGATCCACGGCCAACCATGCTGCACGTTCTGAAATACCGTGTTCCAAGCCAATGGTTTTGTAGTCCAAACCCTGAATATACCGGCTCTGAAGAAAGTCCAGACACGGAGATTTTACGGCTGCCACCAGCCGCATGGCATATTCGAGGTCAAGCCGATCTTGAATGGAAATCGGTTCCTCAGCGCTCGATCCTTCCACGGCACGCCACACTTCATCATCAGTCAGAGACACAGTTCTGTCGCGCCTACGAGCGCGCAGTTCGTCCGCCACCTTGTGACGAGCGATGCCAAGGCACCAATTCATGAAGGCCTTGTCCGTCTTTCCCTCAAAGTTGTCCAGCCCGTCTGCTATGGCCCAAAGCGTCTCCTGAAAAATGTCGTCGCTGTTCTCCCCGCGATACCTGCTCCGGATGTAGCGGTGCAAATCGGGGCCGACCTCCCGCAGAAGTTCGCCAATAATCCGCTCCTTCCGCCGAGATTGGCGGCTGCGAAGGTACTCCAGGACAAGACGGATGAGACGATTCATTCGACGATGGTGAGCATAGGGAATTGCTTCCCCAACGACAACGGCTTTTGCATTCGTGGTCCTGCGCTCCTGCGTTGCGTGCATCGCGCCGCAATCGTTGTGAACGCTGCGTCGAGCCGATGGCGGTCCGTCGAACCCGCGCTCGCACGAGGCACCGACTTCAACCGTTGAACATTGGCAAAAAAAGTTTGTGTGTTTTTTGCCGGGGATCGCGATGTCTCCTTTGAACGAGCAGCGCGGGCGCCGAGTCTGGCCGCCGCGGCTCGGCCAAACTCTGTAAAGTTATGAGCGACGATCAATATCGGTTTCTCAGCCTCCTGAAGCAGCCGCCGGTCCGTCTGACCGTGGAACAAGTTGCATGGCTGCTAAACTGCCATCCGAACAACATCCCCTATCTCGTTGCGAAGGGACATCTGCATCCGTTGGGGAGTCCGCCTGAAAACGGGGTTAAATTTTTTTCCCTCGCGGAAGTGATTGAGTGCACGCGGAGCCCGAATTGGCTGGCCAAAATAACCAACGCTGTCCACAGGCAGTGGGAGGGCAAAAATCGGGGCAGGAGACATGGCTGCTCCGATGATTCGGAAGCCATGGCCTCATAATCCCTTCAAAGCCCACTC
>CAZZAQ010000752.1:0-1351 GCA_964652165.1 uncultured Bifidobacterium sp. | reverse complement strand
ACGCT
This sequence comes from uncultured Bifidobacterium sp., assembly GCA_964652165.1. Lineage (GTDB taxonomy): Bacteria > Verrucomicrobiota > Verrucomicrobiia > Limisphaerales > JADJPG01 > DASTLJ01. Next base: position 1,346 of record CAZZAQ010000752.1, on the reverse strand, counting down.
GCCTGATCGAACCCGCCAGCGTGTCACTCGCGCGCAATCCACAACGACACCCACCATGAAAGACAAACCAGAACCCATTCACGAGGTCCGCCTCGGCTCCATCAAAGCCGAAGTGTGGAAAAACGAATCGAGCAACGGCGTTTTCTACAACACCACCTTCACCCGCTTCTACAAAGATGGCGACGGATGGAAAACCTCCGATTCCTTTGGGCGCGACGACCTGTTCCTCGTCGCCAAAGTTGCAGGACGGGCGCATTCCTGGATCGACGATCAGATTCTGGCGGCGGCTGGACAGCAATCCTTGCTCTAATCGCCACTTCGACCGCCACTCCCATAGGAAGCAGACGATTCGGGCGCGGACGCCAAGGAGGTGAGTTTAGCCCCCGAAAATCGTTCCATCTGCTTGATCAGCAAAACTAGCTCCGCCATCACCGCACGATTCCCGCGCGCAAGGTGTCCAGCGGATAGAATGTGTCGCGCCAGCGGATGAGCGAGTTGTTCGTGCCCCGCACTTCAACGAGGACGATGACCTGTGTTCCCGCAACGATGTTGTCCGGTTGATGGGACATCCTCGGACAGGATAGTTGAACCCTGCCGGAGGTTGGAGCAACGAAAGCGGGCCCAGCCTCAGAGCCAGTCCTCAGAGTATTCTTCCTTCAGCGCGTCCGTGTCGGTCTCAGAAATGGACTGCTCCTTGGGCGTGTCGGCCTCCAACTGGCTGGAAGCTTGGTTCTTCGTCAGGTCAAGACCGTCGGCGATTTCCTGCTGCCGGCGGGTCAGCGTTATGAGTCGCTCCTCATACTCGAACGGCTGGCCGGTTTGTGCGGTCAGGTCGGCGATGCGTTTCCCGGCGTCAGCGATGTTCTTGGCAACATCGGATGCAACTTCGTCGAGGTTCTGAATGGCGTATTCGACAGAGCGGATGGTGCCCAGGGCGGTGTTGGCTGCTTTCGCTGTGTGCGTTGCCGCGCCTTTGAGGAGAACTTCCGGGCCGCGCAGGAGCATGTCGCTGACGAAGAGTTGGAAGCCGGCGAAGGTTCCGATCCGGCGTTCAGCGCCGGTGCCTCGGATGCGTTCGGCCCGACGCAGAATGAGTTCGCCTGCCACGCCGCGGTCGCGGATTTCCTGGCCCTCAAGTTCGATGACGAATCGGTCGCCGCTGGTGTCGAGGCGCGTGCCGATGTCCAGGCGGATTCCTTCAAGTCGCTTTTCAAGGCGCGGCAGATCGTCCGTGAGATGCCGGATTTGGTGCCGCAGTCGATACTGAGTCTCGTGGTGTTGCTTGTGCAGCCGCGTCAGTCGTGCAAGCTCGGCGTCGATGCTCGCTTTCTCGATGACCATCGGGT
>CAZZAQ010000751.1:0-2948 GCA_964652165.1 uncultured Bifidobacterium sp. | reverse complement strand
CCCTCTCCTCCCTCGGAGGGAGGAGAGGGAGTCCGCCGGCAGCGAACAGGGGCAGTGTGAAGATACGCCCCGTCAGCTCGGCTGCCAGCAACGCCGCCAGCAGAAGCCACGTCAGCAGCACGATTTCCGGAACGCCGGACAACAGTTGCATCGCTCCGGCAAGGGCCGCGCCCGCCAGCCAGCGGCCCCCTTCGCGCCAGCTTCGCTCGGCCAGCAGGACCACCCAGGGCATCCAGCCCAGCGCCACCGTGTAATTCGGCCACATCAAGCAAGAAAAAGTCGTCCCGCAAAACACGTAACCCATGCCGGCCGCGCCCGGCGCGAAATTCCCGCCCACCCAGCGCCCGGTAGGGCCGAGCTGCCGCTCGGCCATCCCCGCGCCCGGCGCGAAATTCCCGCCCACCCAGCGCCTCGCCAGCGCGAACATCCCCGCGCCGCCCAACGCCAGGTGCAGCAGGCAGAAAACTCCCAGCGACCACGGCAGCGGCAGCAGCACGTAGAACAGCGAGCCTGGATACAACGTCATCGTGCCCCACTGCGCCAGAAACGGCGCGCCGCAATTGCTGTACGGATTCCACAGCGGCAATTCGCCCCGCCAAAAGCTTTCGTGGAAGTAGTGGACGAAGGGATATCCAAGCACTCCGTAATCGCGGTGGACGAACGAATGCAACCCCAGCATCACCTTCGGGAACCCCATGAAGAGCAATGCCAGCACCGCCAGTCCAAATACCCACGGCGCCCTGCCGCCGGAATCGCGGCGGGTTTGTTCTGTCGATGTCGTTGCCATGCCGAAACCCGATGTGCACTTCATCGGCGGACTGCGCCGGGGCATTACTTAAGCGTTTCGGGTAGCTGCGACCGTGAGGTCGCGGGCCAGGGCTGTTGACAAAGTCGTAGCGCAGGCTGCCCAGCCTGCTGTATCGCGGGTTGCCAACCCGCGAAGGTGCGACCAGAACGAGGCGCGGACTGGCTTACCGGCCGCCCGCCGACTGGCAGTCGGCGAAACAGCAGACAGGCTGTCTGCGCTACGCACCGAGCGCGCGTGCGCCGAAGTAGCGCAGGCTGCTTGCGCTCATTGCCAGCCGTTTCACTACCTGACTTCGCCGGGTAGGCCCGGTGAGCAGGTATAAGTCAGATCATCGAAATAGACCGTGACGCTATTGCCGTCGATCCAGGGCGTGCAAATTCCAAACCGGTCGAAGGTCGCGCCAAGGTCTTTGTCGCCCGGCCCCAGTTCCAGGGTGCAGGTCTGTTCGTCCAGAGCGACGGTGATTTGACCCTTCCCATTGGCGCCCGCAGGGTCGTAGCGCAAGAACCAGTCGTGAACGCGTCGATCGGGATAAATCCGAGGTGCTTTCCCATTATTTGAGCCAAGGGATTTTTCGGCCTCGCCGTGAGTCCGATAGACGGGATAGAAGAAAAAACCTTTGGCGGACGGGCCCTCGATGTTGATGCCTACGTAATCCATCGGCACGGAGTGCTTCTGCGAAGGATTGCTGCGCATGCTGAAGGTGGAATGGTAAAAACCGATTGAAGCCGTGCTGTCGCTGACACCGCGCAACATGCAAACCTTGCCGCGGGCTTCCAACGGGGTTTTCAAACTGAGTGTCTCCAGCCGGTCGCCATAGGAGGCCATCCGGTGGGGTTCGCGACAATCGCCGCGGAATATCAGCCCGCCCAATTCGCCGGCCAGCTTTCCGCCGGCGTAATGAGTCGGGCTCCAGCCAAAATCAAACCTGGGCCGAATGTTTGCAGTGACGTAGGTGCGGCGATTGTTGAGCGCAGCCCAATTCGGATCCTGGCCAAAATCAAACGCGACTCCATTGATATTCAGATCGTCCAACCAAATCTCTCCGGGACTATCCCATGCCTTCATCACTGGCAAAAGACCGAAGTGAGTGACAGTGACTCCCTCGCGACGGTGCTCCGGAGGAATTTCACAACGCGCGCTTGCGCCGTTCAGGGTGAAAGTCAGCAAGCCATGCCCGCCCGCGCCCTTCGGATCATAAACCAGCTTCCAGTCACACGGTTTGCCGCTCGGGATTGCCTTGGGAGAGAGCCGTTCCCCGGGGACAATTTCGCCAATGACTCCCGCCCCGGCCCGCCAGCGACTGGTGCAATACTCCAGATGGCAATGAAAGGTTTCACCGCGATGATTGATGCGCGCCACGATGGTGTTCGGCGTGCGCCAGCCGTCCAGCGTGTTCGTATTGAAGAAACCCATCAGGCAGTGGCCCGCTCCCGGCGCCGTGTACAAGCGGCCCTCGGCGGTCATTCGCGAATCGAACGTGAGGGGCCTGGGCAAGGCGTATCCGTACCAGGCGCCTTCCGCGGCGGGATTGATCCGGCCGCCGATCTCTCCCGGTTGTCCGCCGGCGCGGCCGGAAGTCGGACTGTGGCCGAAATCCTGGGCAACAGTTTTAGGCTCGAAGAACTTGCCCCGATGATTGATGCCCTCCCAAGTGGGCGGTTCGCGATCGAAGCTCTCTTGCCGAACGGCAGCGTGGATTGATCCCGCGAACAACGTTCCCAGGATGCAGGAAATTGTCGCGCCGCATATGAGGCCGTCCTGGCGGGAGCGGCTTCTAGTATTATTCTGATTCGGAGGATTCATGGCCAGATCGTAGGCTGCTGATGCGCACCCGTCGAGTACGGACGCAACGGCGAATGTCACGCGAGCGCACCTCATTTTCTGGCAAACTCAAATGACTCAGTTGGTTTGTGAGTCCGAGGGCCGGCCAGCCTGAAAGGCTACAATAATCCAGCCCAGGGCAACGCCCTGGGATGGCGTATCCCCAAAGCCTCGTCAGCCCTGAAAGGGCGAAATCATCCACGCCAGCCGTCGGGATCGGCGAGCGTTTTTATTGCGCCCTTTCAGGGCTTGGTCCGGTTAGACCGGCGATTCCCAGGGCGTTGCCCTGGGCTGGATTATTTGGCCCCGTTGGGGC
>CAZZAQ010000750.1:0-2954 GCA_964652165.1 uncultured Bifidobacterium sp. | reverse complement strand
CGCTGGGCAGGCGAGACGCCTGCCCTACCTTGGCAGTTCGCGGGGAAGGAGGCCCTGGCGCAACGTTTGGTCAGGGGAATGGGGACAGGGGAATGGGAGGAGGCAGAACCTTAATCAGTGCAATGGTTGACCCGGGGGTCCTTCGCCCTGCCAGCCGTGATTCCCCTGCCCCCATTCCCCTGACAGGATTCCACTGCATGAACCACCGTTGCAAGTCGTCCGGATTCAATAGAGGCATGAAGCATTGTTTCCTTTCAGTCCGCCCTCGGGTCAGTCCAGAACCTGATTCTGGCCCGGCGCCAGCCCCGCGGATTTCAGTTCAACTAATTTGCCGCTTTTCCGATGCAGTGGCAGAGTATGCGCGTGAACAAGTCCAGCAAAGGGAAACCCCAACCCGCCAGCTACCTGTCTCCGGCCTCCGGGGGTCCTCCGGTGGACCCGCTCATGCCGGAGGAAGATCTGGGGAAACTTTCCACACTTCAGATCGTCGACCTCATGGCTCACCGGATGGTCATGCAAGGCGCCGCTCCGCCCGACATTTCGGTGCTGCGCCAGCGCGTCGCCGAAATGGAGGAGACGCAAGATCAGGCCCGTGTCGCCATCGAAAAACTCAGCGACGCCGTGGACAAGCTGCGCGCCCCTGCCCTGCGCCTGGGCACGCTCCTGCAGAAGCTCCCCAAAGCCCGCGCGCTGGTCTGTGTCAACGGCACGGAATACATCTGCAGCCTCGATCCCTCCATCCCCGAGGTGTCGCTGGAAACCGGCGCTCGCGTGCTGCTCAACGAAGCGTTCGCCGTGACGGATACCTTTGGCTTCGACCGCAGCGGGCCGGTCGTGAAGGTGACTGAATTGCTGTCCGACAACCGCCTTCGCGTCGGCAACGAGTCGGGTATCTCCGACCTCGTCGTGGCCCGCTCCTCGCTCCTGAGCAAGGAAAAGCTCAAGCCGGGTCACGAGATCCGGCTGGACATCAATCAGCGCGTCGCCATCGAAGTCATCGGCCTGTCCAAGCGCATCGACCGCTCGCTCACGAAGGTCGAGCCGATTACCTGGAGCCAAATCGGCGGCCAGGAGGAAGCCGTGCAAGGCATCCGCGATTCCATCGAACTGCCCTTCCTGCACGCGAAACTTTTCAAACGCTTCAGTCATCCCGTTCCGAAAGGCTTCCTGCTCTACGGCCCGCCCGGCTGCGGCAAGACGCTCCTCGGCAAAGCCACTGCGCACAACCTGCGCCTCCAGATCCGGGACAAGACCGGCGAAGACCATCCCGAGTTTTTCCTCTCCGTCAAAGGCCCCGAGATCCTGAACATGTGGCTCGGGGAATCGGAGCGCCAGGTGCGGGACCTGTTCGCCCAGTGCCGCGAAAAAGCGGCCGAAGGCCATCTGGCTTTCCTCTTCATCGATGAAGCGGAATCCGTTTTAGGGACGCGCCACGCGGTGCGCATCGGCACGAACATCCTTTCCACTTTGGTGCCGATGTTCTGCACGGAAATGGACGGGCTGGAATCGCTTCAGAACGTCGTGGTCATCATCGCCTCCAATCGGGCGGACTTGATCGACCCGGCGATTCTGCGGCCCGGCCGCATCGACCGTAAAATCCGCGTGCGCCGTCCCGACAAGTCTGCCGCCCGTGAAATCTACAAAATCTACCTTAAGGAAGAACTGCCGCTAGCCGAGGCGCGCGATGCGTTGGTCGACGCCGTCGCCGAGGCCCACTACGCGAAAGTCGAGGAGAACCGTTTCCTCGATGTCAGCTATCGCAGCGGACGCCACGACTACCTTTACCGTGGGGATCTGGCCAGCGGGGCCATCATCGCCGCCATCGTCGAGCGCGCCAAGGAATACGCCATCAAGCGTTCCATCCATCAGGGCGGGGAGTGTCCGCTCACCCGCCAGGACCTGCTCGACGCGCTGGTGAAGGAGTATCGGGAGAACGACCTCTTCCCGCCCAGCGACATCACCGAGGATTGGCTCAAGCTGACCGACTTCGATCCCGGCAACGTCGTCCGTCTTTCGCCCTACCGTTCCAGCGAACGGAAGGAGTCGTCGGGGACGATTTGAAGAATCAACCGCCGATCGTAATCACGTTCTTGATGCCGGCGGCCTTGCCGAGGAGCAGTTCGCGGTAGTTTTCGAGAGGGTGCCGCCCGCTGATTACGCTGCGAAGCGAGTCGGGCCAGCGTTGCTTGAACAGGCCCAGGTCGCGGATAGCGTCCTCGAAGGCCCTCCGATCCGCGTTCACAGTGCCGATGATGGCCTGGTTCATCAACACGATGCGGCGCATGAGCGTGTCGGCTTCCACGGGAATGGCGGGCCGCTCCGGCGGGATGCCGGTGAAGATGAACGCGCCGTTCAGCCCGAGGATTTTCATCACGTCGAAGGTGATCTTCGCCACGCCGACGGCTTCGTAAACCACGTCGATGGGCCCGGTCAGCCGGGCGAACTCCCCAAGCGGCACTGATTCGGAGGAAACGTACTTCGCGCCAATCGAGTTCACCAGTGCGGCTTTGGGATTCGGCTCGGCGCTGCGGCTGTAAACCCACGTCCGGAATCCGCGCACCACTAGCGCCATCGCCCCGAGAATGCCGACGGGGCCGGCGCCGAGCACGACCGCCGTCTTGCCGGCGCCGGGCGACTCGCCGTTGCCGGAGCCCCAGTTGAGGCGGCGTTGCACCTGCCAAAGTTGCGCCAGCGCCTTCTCGGCGACGGTCAGCGGTTCGACGAGCACGGCGACGTCCTTCAGGCCGGGCGGGACCGCGTTGAGATACACCTGGTCCTCGACGAAGAACTCGGTCATGTAACCGTGGAGCATTTTGATGCCCCGCTCAGTGAAATCACCGGTGAAACAAAAGTCCTGTCGCGCGTCCCGGCACGAGACGCAGTGCGCGTGCGGGCAGGGCCGGCGCACCGTGGGCACGACGAGGTCGCCGGGCTTGAAGCCAGCGACGCGCGGG
>CAZZAQ010000749.1:0-2958 GCA_964652165.1 uncultured Bifidobacterium sp. | reverse complement strand
GCCGCAGTTCAGCCGGCCGGCGCTCGACGAGGAAGTCGAGCACGCGTTTGTCGTAGGTGAAGTCGAAGCCCAGGGATTGAAGCCGCGCTTCGAGATCCCAATAGGCTTCGGCCAGGAACAGGAATCCCGGCCGGCGGACGGCGGCGATGGCGTCGGCCCAAAATTCCGAATCGGACAACGGGCTGGAGCTCGGGAACTCGTCCCAGGTGCGCGCGAAGACTTCGCTGAGAAGCAGCATGGCCATGTCGCAACGGACGCCATCGCATGCGGTGGCCACGGTTTGTAGTTCCTCGATCATCGCGGCGCGCACCGCGGGAAGTCGGAAGTCGAGTTGCGCCGTGTCGATCCACGGCGGGAAATTCGGATCCTTGCCGTGCGCATTCCAGGCTTCGCCCTTGCGCGTCGGCACGGGAAAAGTGCCGGGCGCCGGGTGTCCGGCGCGGACGAACCAATCCGGGTGCTCCTGCAGCCAGGGGTGGTCCAGCCCGACGTGGTTCGAAACGAAGTCGAGCAGCAGCCCGAGACCGTGTCGGTGAAGCTGCTCGCGAAAAGCTCGCAGCCCGGCGTCGCCCCCGAGTGAAACCGGCGCCCGATACGCCGCAAGGGCGTAGGGCGAGCCGGCGACATCCTCCTCGCGCCAATCGGGCAACACGACATTCAGCCGCCCGGCCGTGTCCGGCTGCCGAAGGAACGCCGCTCGACTGCGCGGGCCGGTCGTCCACACGCCCATCATCCAAACGTGGGTGAAGCCGAGTCGCCGCCAGAACTCGAGTTCCTCCTCGGGAACGTCCCCAAGCAGAATAGGCCGGCCGTGACGCGCGCTCAACGCGCGCAACCAACATCGCGCATTGATCTCGTAGACCAGCGGGTGAACGAAAGCGTCGGAAGACATCCCCTTTACGCGGGCCAGGCTGCCTTCAGCAACGCCGGCAGGATGACGCCTGAAACGCCCTCCAGGAAGTAGTCCACGCGCGGGGTCAGCGGCGTGCGTTGTGGGTTGATCTCGACGACCCATGCGCCTGCGTCGAGCGCGTCGAGCGGCAAGGACGCCGCCGGGTGAACCAGCGCGGAGGTGCCGACACTGAACAACACTTCGCAGCGCCGGCTCGCCTCCAGGGCGCGGGCGAATTCCTTTTCCGGCAGCATTTCCCCAAACCACACCACGTCCGGCCGCAGCCATCCGCCGCAGCGCGGACACCGCGGGGGCACTTCGGCCGCCTCTGGCCAGGACTCCACGGCCGTGCCTTCCTCGAAGCATTTCGTGCGGGTGATGTTGCCGTGAAGCTCGACCACGTTGCGGCTGCCGGCGCGTTGATGAAGGCCATCGACGTTCTGGGTCGCCAGCAGGAACTCCGGCACGCGCCGTTCCAACTCCGCGATGGCGAAGTGGCCGGGATTCGGCTGCACTTCGCCGACCCGCTTGCGCCGCGAGGCGTACCACTCCCACACGAGTCGCGGGTTCCGCCGGAACGCCTCCGGCGTGGCGAGGTCCTCGGGCTTGAAGTTCGCCCACAAGCCCGTCTGCGCGTCGCGAAACGTCGGCACGCCGCTCTCCGCGGACACGCCCGCGCCGGTCAGCACCACGACGCGCCGCGCCGGGCGAAGCGCGTTGAGGAGTGGCTCTGGAAAGCGGATAGTGGGCATGGCTTGTGGGCCGCGACGCGCGCGGCCACGCCAGGCGGTTTAAGCGAATTTCAGGCGGAACGTCAATCCGGCGACGATTGACGGAAAGTGAGTCTGCAACCAGGCCGGACCGAGGGAGCGATTTCTTCCCATGAACCGACGGTCGGGGGCGCGGCCTTCCAAGGCCGTATGTATTTAGCGTAGCTGCGACCGTGAGGTCGCGGGACGGGAACGCAAAAGGTTGGGCAGCGACATCGCTCTCGTTCCCGCTTGAGAATGCAGCCCGCGACCTCACGGTCGCAGCTACGCTAAACAGATACCCAAGGCGGCGCGAAGTTGACGGCAGTCCAGACACACGCGGCCTTGGAAGGCCGCGCCCCTGTTGCGCCGGTCAGGCGAGACGCCCGCCCTACGTTGCGGTTCATGGAGCTTGAGCATGGAAGGGACGGCGCTAGAATCCGGCGCGTGAACATCCAAAGTTTCTATTCTCGTTGTGCCATCCCTGTGGTTGCCGGCGCGGTCGCGTTTGGACTGTCGCCCGTCGCGCCCGCCTCCGACGCCAAACCGTCCGTCGGCCTCAAGCTCGTCGCCGAGGGCTTCGTCTCCCCGCTCAATTTCGTGCCGCTCGACGACGGCTCCGGCCGGTTGCTCATCGCGGACCAGGCCGGCACAGTCCACCTGCTCGGCAAGGACGGCAAACTCTCCGATCAGCTCTTCCTCGATTTGCGCCCGAAGATGGCGAAGCTCAACGACGCCTTCGATGAACGTGGTTTGTTGGGCCTGGCGCTGCACCCGCAGTTTCGCCAGAACCAGAAGCTCTATCTCTACTACAGCGCGCCCCGCCGCGAGTCCGCGCCGACGAACTGGGACCACACGAGCCACCTCTCGGAGTTCACGGCCGCGAAGGACTTCAGCAAGGTGGACTTAGCCTCGGAGAAACTGCTCCTCCAGATCGATGAACCGCAGTTCAATCACGATGGCGGGCGAATCGTATTCGGCCCGGACGGCTTGCTCTACGTTGGCGTCGGCGATGGCGGCGGGGCCAACGACAACGACGCGGGCCATCCCGATCCCGGCAATGGCCAGAATACGCAGACGTTTCTTGGGAAAATCCTCCGCATCGACGTCGATCATGGGTCACCTTACTCCGCGCCCAGGGACAACCCGTTCGCCGATGGCAAACAGGGCAAGCCGGAGATCTTCGCGTGGGGCTTTCGCAATCCGTGGGGCATCAGCTTCGATCGCGGCGGCAGCCGGGAATTGTTCGCCGCCGACGTCGGACAGAACCTTTACGAGGAATTGAACATTGTGGCCAAAGGCGGCAATTACGGCTGG
>CAZZAQ010000748.1:0-2963 GCA_964652165.1 uncultured Bifidobacterium sp. | reverse complement strand
GAGATCGGCATCCGCCGCGCGCTCGGGGCCCGGCGCCGGGACATTACGCTCCAGTTCCTGGTCGAGACGGTCGTCCTCTCCGTCGGCGGGGGAATTATCGGCGTCATCGTCGGGATCATCACCCCCATCGCGGTGTCCCAGTTGGCGGACATGAAGACCATCGTCACTCTATGGTCGGTGTTGATCGCCTTCGGAATTTCCGGCGCGGTGGGCATCGTGTTCGGCCTTTACCCCGCAAAAGCCGCCGCGCAACTCGATCCCATCGAGGCGTTGCGCCACGAATGACGACGCAACTCAGCCGCCGCGAAACAGGAAGCCCGAGTGGTTTCGGACGCCGCCCTCAGCGGTAGCGGCGAACTGGCGTTCGCCGCTTAGCTTCTTCGAGAGCGAGCGTGGTTCGCGCTGGGTTTGTGACGGGAGGAGAAGTGCGGCGGACGCCAGTCCGCCGCCACGCAGCGCGCCACCCGCCGGTGAAGCCAAAGCGGTGCCGGGCCAGGCCAAAGGAAGGACTGAGACACACCGGCCGACCGATCGTTTGCCCTTGCGAAGGCGGGGTCACGGGATAGAGTAAAGCGTTCTCGCAGACAGCCAGGCGTGTGACGCCTTCCGTCCGGAAGAGGCCGGAAACCCAGTTGTGCGAGCGTCCGTTCACAGGCACGCGCTGGCAAATTCTGACGTGGAGTCTTGCTTTGAAAAGCCGGGGGGCTTGCCAATCAATGGTTTGGTTCATCGATGGTTTCCATTCATTACTTTTCCCGAAGCTGCGTCACGCCGGTCCAATCGCCTTCGATGGGCTGTTTGCTCAAATCCTCGAGGCGGTCGAGGTAGAACTGCGTCGGGCCGTCGCCGGGCTTCAGCTCCAGGACGCCGCGAAACCCCATCCCGGCCAGCTCGAAATGGCCGCCCTCGTAACCGCGCAGCGCCTCGGCGAACGCTTCGCGCCACATCTTGGTCGGCTCCGCCGCGTCCGGCCGGCCGACGATCTCGAACACCTCGACCGGTTTGTCGAACCCTTTCAGTGTGAACAAGCCCAGCCGGCGCGTCACCAGACGGTCGCCGATCGCCGCGCATGTGTCGGCGCTGATAAGGCAGTCGGTGCCGACGAACTTGTTCAACCCTTCAAGGCGCGAAGCGAGGTTCACGTTTTCACCCAGCGCCGTGTAATCCACGCGTTCGAAGCTGCCGAAATTGCCGACGTTGGCCTCGCCGGTGTGGATGCCCATGCGGGTGCGCACCGGCGTGCCGCGCATTTTCATCGGATCCAGCCCGCGCACGTGCATCGCCGCCTCGCAGGCGCGCAGGGCGTGATCGGCCTGCGCCTCGGGCGCGTTCCAGAACGCGAACACGGCATCGCCGATGTACTTCACCACCGTCCCGTCGGCCGCATGGATGCAGTTGGCGACGATGTTTTGAAAGTAGCGGTTCATGAACTCGGCCAATTCGTCCGAATCCATGCCTTGCGAGAGCGAGGTGAAGTTCTCGATGTCGGTGAACACGATGGTGATGGTCTGTTTTTCGGCGCCGGGCTGAAGCAACTGCGGGTTGCGCGCGAACTTTCGGACGAGCTTGGGCGAAAGGTAGAGGGAGAGGGTGTGTTCCATGATCCGCTTCTGGGCGTAGTACTGGAACGAGTTGAAGAGAATGGACCACGCCAGCGCGACGACGATCTGGACGATGACGATGAGCCATGGGCACCAAACAAGTTTTTGCCGAAACACGAAGTAAGCCAGACCTGCTACGGCGGCCAGTCCCAACGCCGCCACGCCCGTGGCCTGCAAGGGACGAAAGCGCACGAGGCCGAAACCGAACAGCAAGCCGAGCGCGGCGATGAGCAGCCGCTCGACCCAAGAGGGCCCTCGCGAAAGCCAGTCGCCGCGCACGAGGTTCAGGTACAATGTCGCCTGCAATTCGACTCCCGAGAGAAAAAGGCCGCGCTGGCTGCCTCCCGCTTCGCCCTGGAGCCAGAATGTGAACGGGCTGGAGAACTCGTCCTTTCGATCCCCGGCGAACTTCGTCATCATCCGCGCGCCGACGAACACCGCCTTGCCTCGGAAAAAATCGTCCGGCGAGAGCGCGGAGTCGAGCGCCTCGTAGTAGCTGATTGAAGGAGTGGATCCCGGTCGGCCGTAGTGGTTGACCCAGCGGGGAACCATCTCCTGGCCTTCGCGCCGGGTCACGGGCGCCTTCTCGAATTCCGCCGCGGCCCAGCTCAACGTGGAGATGAGATCGAATTCGTCCCGCGTCGTGTGCTCGCGCACGACCATGTCCGGGCCTGGTTTGACCTCGGCGGAGCCGAAGTTTGCCGCCGCGTCCACCAGCGGTCCGATGGGCGCCGTCACCTTCTTCATCTTTGGCCCGATGGCCCTGTTGTCCGCCGCCAGAATCACCCGGCCGTTGTCCTTGATGGCCTTGGCAAACCGCTCGTCCGTGGTCGGGCTGTTCGTCAGAGGATCGCTAAACACGATGTCGAACACGACCGACTTCGCGCTCGCGGCGGTGAGGCGATCGAGCAGCCGGGCGTGAATGGCGCGGTCCCACGGCGCGTTCTTGGGCTGGCCGAGGCGCTCGTGCGATTCCTCGTCCATGTGAATCACCACGGCTTCGTTCGCCAGGACGTCGCCCCGCCCCACAAGCAGCCAGTCGTAGCTTGTCCGCACCAGGCCGGAGCCGATGCGAAATGTGTGCAGGACCAGGCCAAGCGCCGCCGCCAGCGCCGCCCCGAACAGTGCGGCCAGCAACGCGCGGTTTGGGCTGACGGCGAATTTCACCGGTTAATGGCGAGCCTGCACGGTTTGACGCCTTTGCGTTGGGACCATCAACCAGCGCGAGGTAGTAGGACAGGCTTCCAGCCTGTCTCCGCGGGCATCCTGCCCGCGGTAGAAACTGGGGCTGGAAGCCCCGGAGACAGACTGGAAGCCTGTCCTACTATCCAGCGGCTCACTAGAAGTAAAACTTGAACCCCG
>CAZZAQ010000747.1:0-2974 GCA_964652165.1 uncultured Bifidobacterium sp. | reverse complement strand
TTCAGCGGGGTGTCTGCGCGTCGGAGTCCCTCGAAACCGTTTCAACGGTTTCGACTGGGTATGTGAAACCGTTGAAACGGTTTCTCTTCTCGTCCCGACCAGACACCCCGCTGAAGCGGGGTGTTAATGAGAGGGGACTTCAGCCGCGTGAAGCGTCTGAAATATCCGTGCTAGGCCAGGAAAAGCAGGCCCGCGACCTCACCGTCGCAGCTACGGAGCGCCGTCCGCCCTTTCACGCCGGCGCTCGCGCGGCTTTTTGGGTGGCCGCCTCGCTCCTGTTGCTCGCGGGTTGCACAGCGTCGCACTACCGGCGCTCGGCGGACAACGATGCCTATCGGGTCGTGCAGAAGGTCGAGGCGCGGATGTTTGGCAAGACCAACGCCTTCACGATCGATACGCCCTACTCGCATCGCAAACCGACCGAAATCCTCCCGCCCGAATTGATCGAGGACCGTTTGCAAACCAACCGGCGAGTGCTGACGTTGGAAGAAGCCCTCGACCTGGCGTTTACCCGGAGCCGGGCCTACCAGTTGCAAAAGGAAACCCTGTACCTGACGGCCCTCTCGCTGACCGGTGCCAAGTATGCGTTCTCACCGCAATTCTTCGCCTCCTCCGAGGCCCGGCTGAATCGCGTGGCAAACGACGTCGATGTCCGGCGGACCGAAATCATCCCAGGCCCCACAGGGCCTGTGACCAACGTGACAGTGTCCAAGCAGACGCAAGTCAAGGGCGTCGGGACAGTCAACAGCCAGATCGGAGTGAGCCAGTTGCTGAAAAGTGGCGGCAGCCTGAGCGTCACCCTGGCCAACGACATTGTCAACGACCTCATCCTCTATTACAACGGCGACCCGCAGCGATCCATCGTCTCGACCCTTTCCGTCAACCTGGTCCAGCCGATATTGACCGGCTTCGGGCGCAATCACCCCGCCGTCGAAGCCTTGACGCAGGCCGAGCGGAACGTCGCGTACGCGGTGCGCACCCACGCCTTTTTCCAGGACCAGTTTTCGCTGGAGATCGTCAATGACTACTTCGCGCTCCTGGCGCAGAAGGACACCATTCGAAATCGCTACGCCAACTACCTCAGCCGCGGACTGGCCGCCCGCCGGCTCGAATCGCGCGAGGACCGCGAGCAATTGGCCGCCGTGGACCAGGCCCGCCAGGCCGAACTGTCCGCCAGGAACACGTACGTCAACGAGGTGGCCCGGTACTTCATGGCCCTCGACCTGTTCAAGATCAAACTCGGCCTGCCGCTGGGCGAGCGGCTCCTGCTCGACGACGCGGCCCTGGCGGAGGTCCGGCAGACCGGCCTGCTCCCCGTGCCGTTGGACCCCGTGGAAGGCTACCGGCTGGCGGTGCGGCGGCAACTGCCGATCCTCAACGACATCGACACATTCGAGGATTCCAAGCGCAAGGTGCGCCTGGCGGCCGATGCGCTGAAGCCCGGGCTCAGTTTCGTCGCGGACGCTTCGCTGAAATCGGAGGAGCCAACCGACTACACCAAATTTGACCTGAACAAAATCAAAGCGGGCGCGGGCTTCAGCCTGGATCTGCCCTTGAGCCGCCGGCTGGAACGAAATGACTACCGGGCCGCGCTGGTGAAGTTCGAGGAACAACTGCGCGCCTTGACGCTCAAATTGGACGAGTTGCGGGATGATATTCTGAACGGACTGCGCACCGTGGAACAACGCCGGCAGAATTACGTCATTCAGACCAACGCCCTGGCCCTGGCCAACCGGCGGGTGGAAAGCACCACCTTGCTCCAACAGGCGGGCCGAGCCGAGGTGCGCGATCTCATCGAAGCGCAGGACGCGCAAATCTCCGCCCAGAACGCCGTGACCGACGCCCTGGTGAGCTACCAGCGCGCCCGGCTTCAACTGATGCTCGACATTGGCGCGCTGCGCCCTGTGGAAGACAAATTCTGGCTGAAGGATCACCTGGCTGGATACCTGCCCGGTCCGGCGCCGGCGCCGCCCGCCCCCGCGGAACAGCCTGTCATTCCGCCCGACCAACTGTTCGACAAATGACTCCTTTCATTCCTTGCTTCCGCCTCCTCGCCTCGGCGGCTACACTCCGGACATGAACACGCCCACTTTCATCTCCGCGGTGCTTCAGCGCCTCCGCCGCCACCCGGTGATCTTCGGCGCCGTCGCGGTCGCCGCAGTGGCCGTGGTGATCGTGCTTGTCTACCCCTCCGGTGCGCCCGCGCTGGCGTCGAGTTCCTTCGAGGTCAAGCGAGGTGATTTTCTCATTTCGATTGTCGAAGGCGGCACGATTGAAGCCGTGAACGAAGATGTCATCCGCAGCGACGTGGAAGGCACCGCCCGCATCATCTTCATCGTGCCCGAAGGCAGCACCGTGAAGAAGGGCGACCTGCTGGTGGAACTGGATTCCTCCTCGTCGCAGGACGCGGTCAATCAGCAGCAAATCAACGTCGAGAAGGCCCAACTGGCGGTCATCCAGGCCGAGCAGACGCTCGAAATCCAAAAGAGCACTGTCGCCAGCGAAGTGGATGCCGCCAAGCTCAAGGTCGAGTTCGCCCAGTCCGACTTCAACAAATACGATAAAGGCGAGGCGCTTCAACTCCGGCGCAACGCGCAGATCGAAATTACCAACGTCCTCGAGACCCTCAGCATCAACCTGGAGCGTCTCGAATGGACTGAGGCGCTTTACAAACAGCGGTTCGAAACCAAAGCCAACCTCGACAAGGACCGCCTGGCCGTCTCGCAGGCCAAGCTCAAGCTCGAACAGGCCCAGAAGGCGCTCTGGATGCTGGAGACTTTTGACGAGCCGAAAAAGAAGCGCGAACTGGAAGCCTTGCTGAAGGAGGCAACGGACAATCTGGATCGCGTGAAGCTCCAGGGCGATAGCAAACTCGCCCAGTACAGGGCCGACGTGCAGACACAAAAGAAGACGCTCGACTTGAACCTGGCCAAACTCGAACGCGACAAAAAGCAACTCGCGGCCACCAAGATCT
>CAZZAQ010000746.1:0-2975 GCA_964652165.1 uncultured Bifidobacterium sp. | reverse complement strand
GATGCGGTGGGTCGGCTACGCGGTCGAGGGAATCAGGTAATGAAAGCGGGGTTACGAAGCCATCGGAGTCTCCGCTCCGTCCGCTGGACCCTCGACGTTCTGCAATCCTCGGGCCGCCGCCCGGCGCACCCACAGGTCCGTGTCGTCCAAGGCGCGGTGGAGCGCCTCGACCGCGCGGGCGTCCTGTTCGCCACTCAGCGCCTCGACCGCGGCCTGGCGCACCTCCCGGTCCGCATCTTGCGAGGCGGCGAGTAGGTCGTCCACGCTCGCGTTCGGCCAGCGCGCCGGCGGCGGTTCAGCCCAGCGCGAATGGGATTCCGACATCATGGCAGTGTTGATGCGCCGGACCAAATCGGTCGCGGTGTGTCGCACCCAGTAATCCCTGTCGCCCTGCAACGCGGTCACTACGGGCAGGACGCGCGGCGCTGCATCGGAAAATAGCCAGTTGGGGTCAATCCGGTCCAGGGCGGCGTTGGCCGCCTGGCGTACCAAGTGCTGCGGGTCCACCAGCTTCAGCACCAGTTTTTCGACGGCGGACTTGTCCTGGATTTTAGCCAGCGATTCGATCGCTGATACGCGCACGTCCGTGTCTTCATCATCGAGCAACGCCGCGAGGGCCGGCACGGCCCTGGAGTCTTTGGCGCGGGCCAGCGCTTCGACCGCGCTCTTGCGCACGCTCCAGTGCGGGTCCTTGAGCGCGGCGGCAATCCGCTCGATGGCGGCGCCGACGGGCAGCCGGGCCAGCGTGTTGATTGCGGCGGCGCGCACAATCGGATCCCTGTCCTTGAGCAGCCCGGCCAACGGCTCGATCGCCTTGGGCGACCTCACGCGTTCGAGCGCCTCGATGGCGGCCACGCGCACGTGAGGGTCTCTGTCCTTCAACACGGCAATGAGCGGCGTCAGGATTCGCGTGTCTTCGATGGTGCTGAGCGCCTCGACGGCCAGCCGGCGTTCGGTCCAGTCCTTGTTGTTGATCACCGCCACCAGCGCCTCGATGGCCGCCGGGCCGATCAATGCCGCGCGAGAGTATTCTCCGAGCGCCACGGCCCACTTCGCGGATTGCGTGTGATTCTCAGGCCGCCATTTGAATCGGACCAGTGCCCGGGCCGCGCGCCGACACACCGCCAGACTGCGGTCGCTGATCAACGGCTGCAGCGCCTCGACGCAAATCGGATCGCCGTGGCGTTCCAGCGCGATCACCGCCTGTTCACGGATCCCCGGCTCCGGGTCGCGCAACGCGTTCATCAGGAGGCCGGCGACGTCACCCTGGTTCTGGGCCAGCGCCTTGACGACCGCCAGCCGCACTTCGGGATCGGGATCGTCGGCCACGGCCGCGAGCTCAAAGAGCGTCTCGGCGGACTCCTTGAGAGCGAGCTTCTCGACCGCCTTCCGGCGCGCCTCCGGGTTGCGGGAATTGAGTTGTTGACGCGTCCACCAGTTGGTCATGGCGTTGCCTATTGTCGCGCTGCTGTTTGCGCGGGTTTCATTGAGCCAGTTTCGTGCCGCGCGTCCACGGGCTGACCCGGATCCGGCGCGAGCATGTCGTCATAGCGATCTTCGCCCGCGTGTCCAAATGCCGTACACCCGAAGACAGCGCTGGACACGCTGGGAGATCCATCGGCAGATTCAGCTTTCTGTTGAGACTCCATTGCGCCCCGGCCTAGACTGACCCACACCATGAAATTGCCGATCCGATTTCTGACGCTCCTCGGGTTCTACCTGGCTTCATTGCCATCCGTTTCGGTGGTGATGGCCGCGGATGCGCCTCCTGCTGGGAAGTCCAAGGCCGCCCCGCAGGATCCCTTCGCCGAAAACGTCCGCACCACGCCCTGGCTCAAACCGGAAGAGCAACAGAAGTCATTCCACCTGCCGCCCGGCTTCGAAATCCAGCTCGTCGCCGCCGAGCCGGACATTAATAAGCCGATGAACCTGGCCTTTGACGCCGCCGGCCGGCTCTGGGTCAGCACATCGATCGAATATCCCTACCCTGCGCCGACCAACAAACCCGGCCGCGACCGCGTGATGATCTTCGAGGACTTCGGCCCCGACGGCCGGGCGCGAAAAGTCACCGAGTTCGCGGGCGGTCTGAACATCCCGATCGGCATCTACCCGTTCTTTTCTCCATCGAGCGATTCGTTGAAGCGTTCAAGCGTTGAAGAGTTGAAGCGGGCGGCTGTGCCCGCGAATGCAAAACCCGCTTCAACCCTTCAACCCTTCAACGCTTCAACGAACACCTGGAAATGCATCGTCTGGTCCATCCCCCATCTCTGGCTGATGGAAGACACCGACGGCGACGGCAAAGCCGACAGGCGCGAGGTCCTCTACGGTCCCTTTGACCACACGCGCGACACGCACGGCAACCAGGCCAGTTTTCGTCGCGGCTTCGACGGCTGGCTCTATTGCACCCACGGCTACAATAACGACTCGCATGTCAAAGGCCGCGACGGCAACGAAGTTCACCTCAACTCCGGCAACACATACCGCCTCCGCCTCGACGGCTCGCGCATCGAACAACACACGCACGGCCAGGTGAACCCTTTCGGGCTGGCCTTCGACCCGCTGGGCAACCTGTTCTCTTCCGATTGCCACAGCGAACCCCTGTACCAGCTCCTGGCCGGCGGTTACTACCCCAGTTTTGGCAAGCCGCACGACGGGCTGGGCTTCGCCCCGAACATGATGGAGAGAATGCGCGGCTCAACCGCCATCGACGGAGTCTCGATCTATGCCGATGACCTCTGGCCCGAGGAATTCCGCGGCAACCTCTTCTTCGGCGATGTCATGGCCAGCCGCGTGATGCGCGACCGCGCCGTCGAGGCTGGCGCCACACTCGTCTCGAAGGCTGCCCCCGACTTCGTGTCCACGGACGACCCGTGGTTCCGCCCCGTGGACGCCACGCTCGGCCCCGACGGCGCGCTTTACATCGCCGACTTCTACAACCGCATCATCGGCCACTACGAAGTGCCGCTCGACCATCC
>CAZZAQ010000745.1:0-2984 GCA_964652165.1 uncultured Bifidobacterium sp. | reverse complement strand
CGGCACACACACGCGCGCGACCGGCGAGATCGGCCTCTTCCGCATCCTCGGCGAGAATGCCATCGCCGCCGGCGTGCGTCGCATCGAAGCTGTCGCCGGCCTCACGGCCTACGAGGTGGTGAGACTCGACCGCGAGTTGATCAAAACCGTCGCCGGCAAGGTCAATTCGCCCATTCACGAACTGGAAAAGAAGATCGAGTCGCTGCTCGCGCAACAGAAGGAACTGGAGAAGCAGGTAAAGATTGCGATGCAACGCAACGCCTCGAATGCCGCGAGTGAGTTGCTCGGCTCGGCGCAGACCGTGAATGGCATCCCGCTCATCACGCACAACCTCGGCGAGGCCGACGGCGATTTTCTCCAGGCCATCGCCGATTCTCTGAAGGGCCGCTTCAAAGGCGTCATTGTCCTCGGCGGCGTTGCGAACAACGCCGTTGCTCTTGTCGCCGCCGTGACACCTGACTTCACGGCGAAGGTGCAGGCGGGCAAAATCATCCAGACCATCGCCCCCATCGTCGGCGGCAAAGGCGGCGGCCGCCCCGACAACGCCCGCGGCGGCGGGAAGGATGCGACGAAACTGGACGAGGCGCTGGCGCAGGCCAGGACATTGCTTGAATAATCCCAGCGTGACTTCGCCTGATAGAGCGGCTAGTTTCGGCCAGTGCCGCATGACGAAGGACTCAGGAAGAAAACTTCTCCCGCTCCCGGTTCGCGCCGCGCGCGTTCTCGCGCGACTCAAGCGCGTGCGCGGACTCAGCGACGCGGAAAAGTCCGTCCACGCCCTCGGTCTGGCCGCGACTCCGCAGGAGCGGTGGGAGTTATTCGAGAAGAGCCTCCGCTCGTTCGGCTACTGGAAGCGATCGAAGCGGAGCGCATCGGCTACATAGCGATCGGCATGTCTGCTGCCGTCGCACAGGGAGTGATGGCCAACACGCTCGATGTGGATTTGTGGATCGATCTGCCACCCCGCCAATACATGCGGCTTCTCAACCTCTCCCGGAGATTGGGCGCGACGATTGGTGCCAACACAGTTGTTTACCTGGAGGACGGCACGCCGGTGAATTTCGTGTACGAAGTGACCGGACTGAGGCGGTTTTCACGGGAGAGGCAGCATGTCACCTTCGCGCGAATTCACGGCCATGAAGTGCCTGTTCTGCGCCTTGAACGCATCATTAAGAACAAGGAAGCGGTCGGTCGCGACAAGGACAAGCTGCACATCCTGCTTATCCGCGACTTCTTGCGATGCAAGCGCGGGTTGCGGGAAAAAATCAAGAGCAAGCCGAAAAAATCAGACCGACACCGTGGAGCGCCGTAAGGAAAGCGCCGAGCGGGCTGTCTTGAGGCTGAGGCGGCATCGTTCCTCGGGTGTCATTGCGAAGAACAGCGCGTGTTGCCAGAGTTCGGCGTCATCCAGTCCGCGCGCCCCGCGAAGTTTGCGGTAGATTCGGGCGGCAAGGTCATTCGATGGGTTGTTCTTTACCGGCACACCGGGACGATGCCCTCGAACGAACCGAGGGGCAAGTCGCCAGAAGCCTCGGGGCGAACGTGAATAGCTTGCCCGGTTTACCCGCGTGTGACATCCTTGCTTCATGTTGCCGGACGAACAGACTACCGAAGTTCAATTCGAGGTCTTTCGGGGAATGTCGCCTGAGCGGAGGCTCGAAGTTGCGCGTCACCTCTGGCTGACGGCGCGCGAACTGAAGCGAGCCGGTCTGCGAATGCTGCATCCCGAGTGGACCGAGGCGCAATTGGAGCGGGAATTGAACCATGCCTTCCTCCACGCCCGAAGCTGAGTGGTTCCTGCTTTTCCTCCGCCCGCTCAACCGGCTTGGCGCCCGTTACCTCGTCGGCGGCAGCGTGGCCGCCATGATGTATGGCGAGCCGCGTCTGACCAATGATCTCGACATCATCATTTTCCTCAACCAGGACGCGATGGGCCGGCTGTCCGAAGTCTTTCCTGAGCATGAATTCTACGTTCCGCCGCGAGACGTCATCGCCCTTGAGGTGGCCCGCGAGCAGCGCGGACACTTCAACATCATTCATCCCGCAACCGGTCTGAAGGTGGATTGCTACACTGCAGGTCGGGACGAACTTCATGCATGGGCATTCCGACACGCGCGCCAATCCGAGTTCAAGGGTGAACCGCTGGTGCTCGCCCCGCCGGAATACGTCATTGTCCGCAAACTGGAGTATTTCCGCGAAGGCGGCTCGGAGAAGCATCTGCGCGACATTCGCGGGATACTCCATGTGTCGGGCGCGCAATTGGACCGTGCGGCCCTGAACGAATGGATTGCCCGGCGCGGTTTGCAGGCCGAGTGGCAACGGGCTTCTACTTGATCCGCGATGGA
This sequence comes from uncultured Bifidobacterium sp., assembly GCA_964652165.1. Lineage (GTDB taxonomy): Bacteria > Verrucomicrobiota > Verrucomicrobiia > Limisphaerales > JADJPG01 > DASTLJ01. The sequence continues at coordinate 639 of CAZZAQ010000745.1, read as the reverse complement.
CTACTGGCCCGGCGGAATGGGAGGGGGCTTTCCGCTGCGGGGCGTGATGCCAAACCAGCACAGGGCGCCGAGCAGGCCGATGACTGCCCCCAGGCCCAGCGCCCATTCCCAGCCGAGATGCTTGCCGAGCCATGGCGTGATCATGGGCGCCAGCAGGCCGATGCCATTGCCGCCGGTGTTCATGATGGCCGCGGCCGTCCCGCCGCGCTCGCGTCCTACCTCGATGACCATCGTCCAGAAAGACGCTTCGCAAAGTCCAAGCGTCCCCAGCGAAAGCGTGAACCAAAGAACGATCCAGAACCGGTTTTGCGCAAAAATGCCGCACACGAGGAGCGCCGCGCTCAGGATCATGGCGGCCTTTGGCACGAGCGTCGGCAGGCCGCCGCCCGGACGCCACCGCGCCGCGCGGTCCGTCAGCCAGCCACCCAACAACATGCCGGCGGCCAGCGCCAGGTTCGGCAAGCTGGCGTAGAAGCGGCTCTCCGCTTTGCCCATGTGAAGGACATCATTGAAGTAATAATGGAGCCAGTAGAAGAAGAGGTATTGAAGATAACCGACCGCCGCGTAACCGAGCGTCAGGAGCCAGAGTCGTCGGTCGTTCAAGAGCCTATTGACTGGCGGGAGCGCCGCCGGCTCGGG
>CAZZAQ010000744.1:264-2986 GCA_964652165.1 uncultured Bifidobacterium sp. | reverse complement strand
AAGCGCGGGCGCCGCCGGTGACCAGGCGTCCTTCTTTCTTGCCGACTTCGATGTATTCCAGGATGGACTTCATGGCGCTCTCGTTGATCACCGGTCCCATGGCCTTGTTTTCGGCGGGGTCGCCGAGGGCGATCTTCTCTACGCGTTCCTTGAGGCGCTGGAGGAAGACGTCGTAGATGCGCGCGTCCACAATGGCGCGCGAACAGGCCGAGCACTTCTGCCCGGAGAAGCCGAAGGCAGCCTGGGCCACGCCTTCGACGGCGGCGTCGAGGTTGGCGTCGGCGTCCACCACGATGGCGTCCTTGCCTCCCATCTCCAGCACGGTGCGCTTGATCCAGACCTGGCCCGGGCGGTGCTGGGCCGCGCGCTGGTTGATGTCCAGTCCGACTTCCTTGGAGCCGGTGAAGGCGATGTAGCGCGTCTTGGGGTGCTCCACCACCGCGTTGCCGAACGATGCGCCCGATCCCGGGCAGAAGTTCACCACGCCATCGGGCATGCCGGCTTCCTGCAGGGCCTCGACGAACTTCGCGGCGATGGTGGGCGAGTCGCTCGAAGGCTTCAGGATGACGGTGTTACCGCAGACGATGGAGGCCAGCGTCATGCCGGCCATGATGGCGCAGGGGAAGTTCCAGGGCGGGATCACCGCGCCCACGCCCAGCGGGATGTAGCGCAGCGCCCCGCGCTCGCCGGGAAGATGCACCGGGACCTCAACCTGGTTCAGGCGCAGGGCTTCGCGGGCGTAGTACTCGCAGAAGTCAATGGTTTCGGCCACGTCGCCGTCGGCCTCGGCCCAGTTTTTGCCCACTTCGAACACCAGCCAGGCCTCGAACTCGAACTTGCGGTCGCGGAGGATGTCGCCGGTGCGCAGCAGAAGGGAAGCGCGCTCTTCGACGGAAACGTTCTTCCAAATCTCGAAGGCGGAGAGCGCGGCCTGCATGGCGGGCTCGGCGTGCTCGCGTCCCGCTTTTTGATGAATGCCCACCACCTGGGACGGATGCGCCGGATTCAGGGAGCGGATCTTCTCCTGGGTGCGCACGCGCTGGCCGCCAAGGATGAGGTCGTACTCGCGGCCCAGTTCAGCTCGCACCTTCTCGATGGCGGCGCGCATGGCGCGGGCGGACTTTTCGTCCTTGGAGAAGTCAATCAGGGACTCGTTGCGAAACGGGCCTTCGGGGAGCCGAAGAGCACTGCGCGAGACGGCGTGCAAGGTGGCCATAAGGGGTCAGCTCTTTCCAAGAGAAGGTTTCGGATACCAGGAAGATTCAATTTTACCATCCAGGGAGGTGATTCATCGCGGCGCGACGCTCCGGGCGCGGGCCGCCCCTGGACCAGGGCTTGCAAAAATGTGTTGACCGCGCGCCATCAAATCCATATTATGTCGGAACTTACGCTCACGTTCGCGGGTAAGTTGCGTCGTTTCAGTACGCAAGAAACGGATAGCAAAATGCAAGCTGCGGATGGTGGCACCGGGTCTTTTTCTGTCGCTCGGCAATTGTGGGGTAGTCTTGACTGACAATTTCTAGTTCGCCAAAGAGAGAGGGTTGCCCATGCCACGCCGTTCCTTCCGGCTGTTCCTTTCTGCTTCCCTGATTGCCTGGCTGATCGCAGTTCCAGCGCTGGCCCAGAAAATCACCGGCGACATCGCGGGCTCAGTGGACGATCCCACGGGGGCGGTGGTGTCGGGCGCGACGGTGACGGCGGAGAACCCCAGCACGGGGTTCAAGGTTTCTACCACCACCTCCTCCTCGGGCGACTACCGGCTGATCAACCTCCCGCCGGGGACGTACAAGGTGACAGCGACGGCCTCCGGATTCAAGACGGTGGTGCGCGACGCGGTGGTAGCCGTGGCCACGGTGACTACCTCCAACTTCCATATGATCGTGGGCTCCGAAGGCGAGAGCATCACCGTGGAGGCATCGGCGCCGCTGGTGGAGACCACGGAGAACCGGCTGGGCACGCAACTGGAGGCGCGTCGCGTTTCCGAGCTTCCCAACAGCGGCCGCGACTTCAACAACCTGCTGGACGCCATCCCCGGAGTGCAGCGCAGCCCGGGCGGCGGCTTCCAGAGCATCAACATCAACGGGCAGCGCGCTACCTCCACCAACTTCGCGGTGGACGGCATTCCCAACAACGACCGCTACTACGGCGAGTCCAGTCTGAACCAGGCGGCCATTGCGGGTACGGCGGCCGCGCTGGTGCCACTGGATGCGATGCAGGAGTTCACCGTGCAGTCCAACCCCAGCGCCGAGTACGGAGTGCGCGGGGGCTCGGTGGTCAACGCGGTGCTGAAGAGCGGCACCAACAACCTGCATGGCACCGCCTTCTGGACGCGCCACACCGACTTCGCCGACGCCGGGAATTTTTTCACCGGAATAACGCCCTTCCGTCTCAACCAGTTCGACGCCACGGTCGGATTCCCCATCAAGAAGGACAAGTCGTTCTTTTTTGGGGCGTATTCGGGCTTCCGCATCCAGAGCCGGTTCGGGGCCACCATTGACGTGCCCACGCCGGCGGAAATCTTTGATGCTACCCAGTGTGTGATTACGGGCGCGAACCCGGACACGGCAGGGACGGGCGTCCCCTGCCTGAACTCCCTCATTGGCCCGGGCCCGGGCAGCGACCAGATTTTTGGCACGGCGGACGACGGCACGGTGAATTCCGTCGGGGCCGCGCTGCTCTCGTTCATTCCTACCTCCACCACGGGAAGCCTGGACGTGACCGC
>CAZZAQ010000744.1:0-254 GCA_964652165.1 uncultured Bifidobacterium sp. | reverse complement strand
GGACGGATTCCTGATGAAGTTCGATCACATCTTCAACGACCGCCATCGTGTTTCCGCCAAGTACGTTTTTGGCGACAGCGTTGGCAACCAGCCCCCGGCGCCCGGGGTGCCGGAATCAGTAGGACCGCTGGCCACGGGCCCCAGCATGTGGAACTCGGTGGCGCCTTCGCGAGCACAGCAGGCCGGCATCAACTACACCTGGACCATCAGTCCCACCAAGATCCTGGAGAGCCGCCTGGGCTACCAGAGGTTTT
>CAZZAQ010000743.1:0-2995 GCA_964652165.1 uncultured Bifidobacterium sp. | reverse complement strand
TGCCATGCGAGTAACATAGCACAATTAGTCTCATCTTGAAAGCACATTGGAATTAGCGAGCAATCAGTCGCGGCTGTGGCTGGCGGCCTGTGCGTATCTGCTCTTGGAGCGGGTACGCACGATTGGCTGCGCGGGCACGGAACTGGCGCAGGCCACGGCCGGGAGCGTGCGGTTGGGGTTGTTGAAAACGGGAAGGCCCTGTGTCTGTTTGTAACCTTGTAACTTCGTAACGCTTGCGACTTGCTCGCCGCTGCGGAAACAGGGGAAATTATCCCGAATACTATGAACGAACGAAGAATTAGCGCGAACCAGTCTTGGTTTCGTGTCACATTTCCGTTCACGGCCTTGCGAACAGCAATGATCAGCTTGCTCGTGCTGGGGGCGCAACTCGACACCGCCACCGTAGTGGGGCAGCCGTCCCGGCTGTCGCGGCGGGCGTCTCGCCCGCGAACACCCACGCGGGCGAGACGCCCGCGGAGACAGGCGAGACGCCTGCCCCACTACCCGGTCCGCCGTGTATTGGCGGTGGCCCGATGCGCGCTCGCACTTGCAGGGCCGCTATTCCCCGGTTTTGCCGCCGAGTATCGCGTCTCTACGGCGGCGGACATCGCGCGAACAACAAACGAGCTGCGTCCGGGCGACGTGCTCGTCATGGCGGACGGCGCCTGGAAGGACCAGGCCGTCGCCTTCAGCGCGCGGGGCACGGCCGGGAAACCCATTACCCTTCGCGCCGGGACGCCAGGCAAGGTGCTTCTGTCCGGGAAATCGTCGCTCCTCATCAACGGCGAACACCTGGTCGTCAGTGGACTGTTCCTGAAGGATGGGCTGGCGACTGGCGACGGAGTGAAACTCACCGGACGCCATTGTCGCCTGACCGACACCGCGGTCGTGGGCGGCGCCAACAAGTTTTTTGTCCATTTCTTCGGCAAAGACCATCGCATGGACCACTGCTACCTGGCCGGCAAGACGAATGATTCGCCCACCCTGCAGGTCGAGGCCGAGGGCGTGCCCAACCGCCATCGCATCGACCACAATCACTTCGGCCCGCGCCCGCCGCTCGGTCGCAATGGCGGCGAAACCATTCGGGTCGGGTACAGCCATCAGTCGATGAGCAACTCCGCGACGCTCGTCGAACAGAACCTGTTCGACCGTTGCGACGGCGAACTGGAAATCATCTCCAACAAGTCCTGCGAAAACGTCTATCGCGGAAACACGTTCCTCGATTGCGCCGGGATGTTCACTCTCCGCCACGGCAACCGCTGCGTCGTGGAGGGAAACTTTTTTCTCGGCCACCACAAGCGTGGCTCGGGCGGCATCCGCGTCATCGGCGAGGGCCACGTCATCGCCAACAACTACATCGACGGCGTGGAGCAGGGCGGCATCCGGCTGACTGCGGGCATTCCCAACTCCCCGCTCGTCGGTTATTTTCAGGCGCGCGACTGCCTCGTCGCCTTCAACACCATTGTCGATTCGCGCGGGCCGCTCCTCGAGCTGGACGCCGGCATCGGCTCCTCCGGCCGCACGCTGCGACCGGAGAACATGACCCTCGCCAACAATCTGCTTTCGCCGTCGGACGGGCCGTTGCTCAAAGGAATGGAAGGCGCCGGCTTCAAGTGGATGGGAAATTTCGCAACCATTCCTGTTGGAATGCCCGCCGTTGACCACGCTGGAATCAAGATCACACACAATGGCCAGAAGGCGGCCATCGCGCGAGAACGTGGCGACCCCCATGAAGGGCCGGCCTTCGGGGAACGGCAACGGCGGGGCTGGCGCCCAGGAGCCGGTGTGACGCAGCTCGAACGTGTCGCCGAACGTGGCGAGCCACTTGCCGTCCGCGCTGAAGAGCGCGCGGGGAGAGGGACCGACGGCCAGGGTGAGGAGGTTGGAGCCGGTCTTCGTATCCCAGACGCGAACCTGGCGGTTGGTCGTGCTGCCGGTGGCCAGCCAGCGGGCGTCGGGGCTGACCGCGACGGCGTCCGCGCCGGCGTGGGGGCCGACTTGCGCCAGGCGGTTGGTGAGCGTGCGGTCGAACAGGAAGGCGGCATTGCTGTGGAGATTGGCGGCGGCGAACCATTGTCCGTCGGCGCTGTAGGTAAAGGCGCGCCAGCCGCGGTCCCGGGAGACGGGCGACGGATCGGTCATCTCGACGCCGCCGTTTGCGGAACGCGCAAGATTCCACCGGTAAAGTCCGAGCGTGGAGGCGGCGAGCATCTTCTCGCCGCGCGGGTCGAACGCCAACGGCCCGACGCGCCAGCCAGGCATGGTGTCCAGGCGCGCGCCCTGAACGATGTCGCGGAATTGCAAACCGGTGGCGGAGCCGATGGCCACGAATTGGCCGTGAGGGCCGAAGACGACGCCTTCCAGTTCGATGTCGGTGTTGCCCGTGGTGAATTCGCGGAACTCCGTCGGCCGGCTGATCTCGAACCAGCCGGGTTCGTTGCCGTGGATGACCGGGCCGAGCCGGTTGCCGTCCTCGCTGAATTGGATCTGGTGCGCGTCGCACCGCGTCTCGAAGGTCCAGCGTATGGCCGTGAGGTCGAGCAGGCGCAGGTAGCGATCGGCGCACGCCACCGCCAAGAGGTCGCCTTCCGGGTTGAAGGCCAGACTGCGCCCGGGCGCCTGGACCGGGGGCATGTTGATTCTCCGGACGAATCGATCCGTGTCCCAGACCGTGACTCGGCCGCTGCTCAAGGCGCAGGCCAGGCGCGTGCCGGCGGCGTTCCAGGCCAGGGCATGCGCGACATAGTCGTTGGTCAGACGCCGGAGGATTATTCCATTCGTGGCATTCAGGAGCGTGACGAATCGGTCTCGCTCGCGTGCGGCGATGAGGAAGCGTCCGTGAGGGCCGAAAGCCAGCGCCCGCCAGGGAGGCGGGCTGATGACCGAGCGGTCCAACGCCGTGGGGAAGCGCCCGAGCTCGCGCAGGCCGGGCAGTTCGAGAATCGAAACCACACTGTGGGCTTCGCCGAGCACGAGGGCGTCGCGGTGCGGCGCG
>CAZZAQ010000742.1:0-2996 GCA_964652165.1 uncultured Bifidobacterium sp. | reverse complement strand
GCGCAAAACCCATGAAGCGCCAGGTCGTCAGCGCCTCGGGCATGGTGAACTGCAGTTTCACGACGCCATTGGAGTCGGCGAGGAGCTGAGGGAAGAAGAACGCGGTTTCGTTCAGGTTCTTGCGCGCGGAGACGTTTGCAAGATCGGGAGAAGCGCCCGCGTTCTGCCGATTGGCGCGGCCGGACTTGTCATCGCCATCCTTGCGTTTGGCCAATTCGAACTCGTCGCCGAGGGCGAGTTTAGCCTCGCCTGGAGGCATTGCCGCAGCCGACAGCGCTGCGACGCCATTTACCGCTTCTACGGAGTAGAAGGTATCTGCTGCGAACCTTTCACCGCGTGCGGGACTCTTCGGCGCCATGCCACGGTAGCGCGCCCAACCATAGCTCCAATTATCCACGAGGTCGGACGGGAAATGCCAGTAGGTCATGTTCGCGTCCAGCCAACTCGACAGCCACTGGCCCTTGAGGTGTTGCAACGACTTCGTCGCGTTGGCGAAATGCGGCTGGGCACTTGTGTAGTCGTAGCGGAAGAAGCCGAAGCGTTGCAGCCACGAGTGGCGCAAGTAGGCATCGAGCGACTCGTCGTAAAGCGTCGCGACGAGCTCCGCCACTGCTCGTAGCTGCGACCGTGAGGTCGCGGGCTGATCTTTTTTGGCGTCGGGACCGTCGAGCGATCCCGCCCGCGACCTCACGGTCGCAGCTACGGGATTCTGGATCACCAGCGTCCACGTCTCCTTCTGCGCCGGGCCGAGCTTGGAGGTGAAGTGCTCCCACTTGAGGTCCAATTCCTTGTTGCTCCAGGGCACGTCGATGTGGCGCGAGTCGAGATAGGCGCGGTTCTCGCGAATCTGCGTCACGTGCAGCGTGAAGCCGCCGCGCATCGACTCATCGACGGCCTGCTTGATCTGCTCCTGCGTGTCGCCGGCTTTTGTCCAGTAGCGCTTGAGCATCTTGTGGCGGTGCTCGATCTCGATGAACGCCCGGCCCGCGTCGTAGCCCGTGCCCCACAGTGCGCTGAACTCCTGGCCCGGCTCGCGCTTCCATTCCGGCGCGGCGAGCAAGTGCGGAACCTTGATCACCAGCTTCGTGTCGGACGGTTTTAGCACGCGCAGCGGCAGGCGCCCCGTGACCTTCTTGCCGAAGCGGTCCTGCGTCTCCAGCATCGCGCGATACGCCCCAACGCCGAGCTTGAATTCCAGCTTCGTCTTGCCCTCCGCGTCCGTCGTGAAGCCCTTTTGCTCGACGACCTCGCCGAGTTCCCACTGGTTCGGGTCGGACAAGTCGGGCTTGTCCGCATCGCCCGCGACACCGGCGCCGCGGTAACGGCGGTAAGACCAATAGCCATCGTCCGGCAATCGCGGGCGCTGCACTGACGCCGGTTCCTTAAGCCGATGTAGCTTCACCGTGCCTTCGGCAGTCTGCGCCTCGCCGTCGAGCGTCGCGGTGTTGATGGAAAGCCCCACCGGCTTGTCGTCCGTCTGCCAGTCCTCCGCGCTCATGGTCGCCGTGAGCGCGGTGAAACCCACACGCACGACGCGGTCGGCAGAGCGCGTCTCGCCTGCCGTGTCCGTCACGTCCGCGTGGATGGTGAACGTGAACGACGCCTCGTCCTTTTCCGTCACGGCCGGGTCCGGCTTGGCGACAAACTCGATCTTGAGCGAGCCATCGATATCCGAGCGCGCGGTGCCGTGGGCGATTTCCTGGCTGCCCTGCACGTTCTGCATGCGCCACGAATACCAGCCCCACCACCACGGCCAGTTCACATCGCGCGTCACGCGCCACTTCACAAGCGCCCCGTCCACGGCCGCGCCGGTGTAGCTCTCGGCCTTGCCGATGAGGCTCACTTTGTCGTTCAACTTCGCCGCGGTCTTCGGCGCGTCGAGCGTCACCTGGAATTTCGGCCGCTTATATTCCTCAACGTTGAACCATGCCGCGCCGTCCGCCGGACCTGGCGTGTAGATGCGGCACCGCCCCAGGACCCGGTCGCGTGGAGCGGTGAAGCTGCCCGAGAAGCTCCCGTAATCGTTCGCCCGGTGCTTGGCCTTCGCGATTTCCTTGCCGTTCGGGTCCGCAAAGATCACTTCGATTTCGCGCCCGGCGAGCGTCTCGTAGCTGTCCTTGTTCTGGTCGGTGTGAACGACGATGCCTTTGTATTGCACCGTCTGGCCCGGCCGATAGAGCGCGCGGTCGGTGAAGAAGATCGTCTGGTCGCGTGGCTCGGGCTGGTGCGGCTCGTAACTCCAGTATTCCTGCCCCGACGCGAGCTCGCGGCCGTTGTGCCGCGCGCGAATGAGATGACCGCGGCGCTCCTTCGAGTCGAGGGTGAAGAAGCCGAGATCGTCCGTTTTTGTGGCCGGCGACGCGACGCGATTGCCCTGGTTGTCGAGGTGCCACGAGTCGATTTCAGCCGCCGTCACGGGCTCGCCCGAGTTGGCTTCGAGCACGAAGCCCTCGATCTTGCCGTCGCGCGGACGCACTACGAGCGCCAGTTCGCTCACCCAGAAATCCGCGAATTGCACGAAGTTGTCCGTCTCGTCGAACGCCGCATTGCAGCTCGCGATGAGGAAGTAGAACCCAGGCTTGAGCGTCGCGGGCGCCGGCAGTTCCTCGGCGCGCTCCTTGAAGTCCGTCGTGGGCCGCAAAGGCGCGGACCATTCGAGCGCGGGCGCTTTGGCCAGGAGTTGCTTGCGCTCGTTGTCGTTGAGGGACTCGGGGCGGTTGTGTCTCCTGTCGAGGAACGCGGCCCAGTCCCAGGCCACGGCGCGGAACCAGACGTTGGTCACGTTGCGGTAGCGCACGGCGATGGCCGGCCACGGCGCGTTCCACACCCATTCGGTGCTGACGGTGGCCGACCTGGCCTCGATCTCCTGGATGAGGTTCTGCGCCTGTCTCCCCGCGAACGTCTCCCGCCACGCCTCGCGCACCCGGAGCGCCCGCGCGCGCGCCTCAACCCAGTCGTCCTCTTGATGCAATACACGCGCTCGCTGATACACCGCG
>CAZZAQ010000741.1:0-2999 GCA_964652165.1 uncultured Bifidobacterium sp. | reverse complement strand
GACCCACGCCCAGCACATTGCCGAGGCCGTCACGGGCGCGCTGACGCAACTTCAATTGCAACACGAGATTCCAATCATCCATGAGGTCCTTCTCCTGGAGAACAAGGAACAGGCCGCGGCCCGCTGCCTGAGCAAAGACCACAACCGCGGCGCCGAAGCGGCGCAGACCGCGCTCGAGATGGCCCGCGTGATGCGCGAGCTCCATGGGTAGCCACGTCGGTTCCCAAATCGCGCAATCGGGGCCGTGAACCCGGTAGGAACGCGCTGCGGCGCGTCCAGGCCCACCAGCAGGTCGGCCCTACCCAGTTCATGGGAAGCCAAATCGAGGTTTTCCTAGTTCTCACCGGCGTGTCACAGGTTCGTCACAGTCCGTACCGTCTCTATTGCTGTCGACGCATGAAATCGATTATGGATATGGGCGCGATGAGACTGGACGCGCAGGTGATACCCGTGGGTGAACAGTTGGCTTTGCCCTGGGATCTACGCGAGTGGTTCGCGCCAGCGGTCCTGCGCCAGTGGATTGCCGAGGAGATCGACTCGCTGGACTGGAACAACCCCCAGCTCGTCGAGCACCTGCGCGGCCGGCCGGGCTTCCAGCCCAAGCCGCTGTTCAGCCTGTTGGTCTTCGCCTACGCAACCGCCGCATTCGAATCGGAGGAGATCGTTCGGCGCTGCTTCGCCGAGGAGGAGTATCGCTCGATGGGCGGGCCGAACGCGCGATGGGGAGCGCGGACTTTCAGGCAGTTCCGCCGCGAGAACCGAGGCTTGCTAAAGTGGGCGCTCGTCCAGATTTTCAAACGCGCCATCCGCGCAAAGCGCGGGGATTTTCTCCTGCCTGCCGGGGTAAAGCGCCGGCTGGTTGGCGCAGCGGTCACGCGGCTGGATCTGGCCCGGCAGATGGATCGCGGCAACGACGGGCTGTAGCGGGCGGGGATCAGGTGCTTTTCAGGACGATCTGGATGATGACGTTGCCAGCGTCGCGGCAACGGTCCGTTGTGCGTTCGAGCAAATCAAAGAGATCCTTGAGGAACAACGCCCGCCCCACGTCGCCCTGAATCCGGTAGAGCCCGCCGGAGAGTTGCGTCATGATCTGGTCCACCTCGCCCTCGATGCGCTGCAACTCCGCGTTGAGCCGGCGGACCGTATCAATCGACGCTGCCTGGCGCAGTTCGCGAATCATCAGGAGAAGAATGTTGGTCGCCTTCTCCAGCATCGCGACGGGCTTGGCCAGGTCGACGCCCTGGAGCAGGTCGGGCGCCAGCAGCATCCGCTCGCCAATCTTCTCGACCGTCTTGGGAATCTTGTATAATGCCTTGGCGAGGGCCTCGACGTCCTCGCGTTCGAACATCGTCATCACCTGGGTGGCCAGCGATTCGACAATCTCAGCGTTGATCTCCTTTTCCTTGCGCCGCGATTGGGCAATCGCGTCGAGGGAGCGCGCCGTGCCGGTCGCCTGGAAGAATTGGGTGAGCGCCTGAGCGCTGGCCTGCGCCTCCGTTGCTCCCGCCTCCAACAAGTCTAAGAACCGGTCGTCCCGGCCGAGTGCTTTTTGCAAAGAAAACATAATCCACTTCCTGGGTAACACAGCGCGGGGAAAAGGCACATTAAAAAAGGATCGTCACGGATTTGCGGGGAATGGCAGTTGAATCACAAAGTTCAATAGGGCTATGCACTTGACTCAACCTACAGCTTTCGTGAGGGCTTCCACAACGTGCTCGCAAACGAGCCCAGATGGGCTTTATCGCGGTCATTTTGGCCGAACCCACTTCGGAGTATTCAGTGAGCCAAACCTTCGCGAGAGCTTCGGAAAGCCTTTTTGGTTGAGTCAAGTGCATAGCCCTAAAGTTCAAAGCTCAAAGCTCAAAAGAAGCCCCAAATGCCAAGTTCCAAAACCGGGCTGCGGTGCGCGTTCTGGAGTTTGGGTCTTGGACCCTGAAACTTATTTTGAGCTTTGAGCTTTGAACCTGGAGCTTCCGAGTGCTCCCCGGAATTCCGTGATGAATCTTAAAAAAGGAGGCAACTCACGCAGATGATCCTCGCCCTCCCTTCATCAACGCCAAATAGAAATCCTCCAGCGTTTCCTCCTCCGGCGCGACTTCGAAGACCGGCATTCCCTGTTCGACCAACCGACGCACCACACGGTCGGCGCCGATGCCCTCGGCAAGCGTGATGAGGCATCCGTCGCGGTGGTCGGTGATGAGCTGCTCGGCGCGCAGGGATTTCACCGCGGCGGCGAAGTCACCGACGCGCAGGCGGACCCAATTCGCTCGGCTCGTGGCTTCGTCCAGCGTGCCCTCAAAGACCTTGCGTCCCTGGCTCATCACGGCGATGCGCGAGCAGAGCTGCTCGACTTCATTGAGCTGGTGGGAGGAGAGAAGGATGGTGAGGCCCAGCTCGCGGTGCAGGCGGAGGATGGTGTGTCGCATTTCATGGATGCCCTCGGGGTCGAGGCCGTTGCCTGGCTCGTCGAGGATGAGCAGTTCGGGCTGCGGCAGCATCGCCTGTGCGATGGCCAGGCGGGCGCGCATCCCGTGCGAGTAGGTGCGGACCTTCGAGTGCTCGCGGCCGGTCAGCCCAACCCAGTGGATGACTTCGCCGAGGCGCGCGGGCGTAACCGGCGCGGTGTAACTGGCGAGCATTTCCAGGTTGCGCCAGCCGCTGAGGTAGTCATGAAAGGCGGGCGTCTCGAATATCGCGCCGACCTGTTTCAGCGCCCGGCCGCGTTGGGTCGTCACATCGTGGCCGCAAACGCGCAATTCGCCGCCGGTGGGCCAGACCTGACCCAGCATCATGCCGATGGCCGTGCTCTTGCCCGCGCCGTTGTGGCCCAGCAGGCCGAAGATTTCGCCGCGCGGGACCGTCAGGTTCAGATCGGCCACCGCGAGGCGCGAGCCGAATTTCTTTTGGACGTTGCGCAGCTGGATCATTTTTGAATCGTCCCCTCGATGGTCAGCAGGTTCTTGATGTGACGGGCACATCAAGAACCTGCTGACGTTGCG
>CAZZAQ010000740.1:0-3001 GCA_964652165.1 uncultured Bifidobacterium sp. | reverse complement strand
TCCTCGAGGCCTTCGGCACCGAACATTTTGAGGCGCTGCGCCTCTTCGATCACTCGCCGCTGGCAATGGACTTCGCGGCGCAGACTGCGCGGAGGCGTTTCCCTTCCTTGCGCATCGAGCCGGCCGAGTCCGCCTGGCTCGCGCGTGTAGAGCGGATCGGCGTGCTGGTCATCAGCCACGTCCTGAACGAACTGGACGAAGCTGGCGGCCGGGCGCTCCGCCAGGTGATCGACCGCGCGCAAGCCGTGCTGTGGGTCGAGCCGGGCACGTTCGCGGACAGCCGCGCGCTCATCGCGATGCGCGAGGCCCTGCGCGAACAGTTCCTCGTCGTCGCGCCCTGCACGCATCGGGCCGCCTGCGGGCTGCTCGCTCCGGACAACAGCCGTCATTGGTGCCACCATTTCGCTGCGCCGCCGTCTGGAATCATGGGAGACGCGAATTGGGTCCGCTTCGCCCAGCGCGCCGGCATCGATCTGCGCAGCATTCCCTACAGTTTCCTCGTGCTGGAACGCCGCGGCTTGCGCAAGCTGGTCCCTGGCACGCTGCCTGGAGGCTGGTCGCGAGTAATCGGCGCGCCGCGCGTTTACAAAGGCTTCGCCAAAGTTCTGAGTTGCCAGGAAGCCGGCGTTCGGGAGCTGGAGTTGCAGAAACGCGATGTGCCGGCGGTGTTCAAGGCTTTCAAGGAACGCGAAGCCGAGGCACTCTACCGCTTTGAAATCGAAGTCAATCGCGTGATCTCGGTGCAACCCCTTGACGCGGGCCACTCCTCAGCGTAGCTACGACCGTGAGGTCGCGGGCTGACTGCGTCCGACCGACACGTCTACCCCCGGCTGCCATTGTAGCGGAGCAAGTTGGCCCGCGACCTCACGGTCGCAGCTACGGGATGATCGGTGGGGATCGGCATCCGTCTTGAAATCGCGGAGGCGCGCCATTAACCTGCTGGGATGTTGCGAGACTCAAAACCGCCGTCTCTCGCAGAACTGCGGACGCTGCTTCGTGCTTTTTGCCAAAGGCACGGGATCCGCCGTTTGGATATTTTCGGCTCCTCCGCACGCGGTCTGACCGCGGCCGGCAGTGATGTGGATATGCTGGTCACTTTCGACGAGTCGAAACCCGTGTCCACCGCCGACGTACTCGAGATGGCGGGCGAGGCCGAAGAGTTGGTCGGCGCCCCTGTGGATTTTGTCCTGCGCCAGTCCTTGGAGCAGTCGCCCAACCGCTTTGCCCGCGAGCATATCCTGGCCTCCGCCGTCTGCGTCTATGGAAGCTGATCAACTCGGTCGGCTCCGGGACATTCTGAGCGCAACCCGGTTAATTGCCTCGTACGTCAAGAACACGACTCAGGACGAATTCACAGCGAACACCGAGAAGCAGGATGCCGTGATCCGCCGCTTCGAAATCATCGGAGAAGCTGCGGTTCACCTGAGCGACGAAACACGCCGGGCCATCCCTGAACTTCCCTATCGAAAGATGCGCGGAATGCCACTCCTCAGCGTAGCTGCGACCGTGAGGTCGCGGGCCAACTCGTGCCGCTGAAATAACAACCCGGGGCAGGCGCGTCGATCAAATCCGATCAGCCCGCGACCTCACGGTCGCAGCTACGGAACGGCCTCGCGCGCAGAACGGGCATTGCCCGGCGTGAGAGATTCCGCTACGGTCGGCATTGACAGCCACCATGAGTTCTTGAAGCAAAGTAACACTGGAAACGGCCCGTGAACCGAATTCTCGCAGCGACAGTGTGGTTCGCCGGAAGCCTGGGGTGGGGCATCGCCGCCGACCCTCAGGACCACTGGGCCTTTCAACCCGTGCGCCGCGTCGATCCGCCGGTCGTCCGGAAGGCTGCATGGGCGGTGACGCCGGTCGACCGATTCATCCTGTCCGCCCTCGAGACGAATAAGCTCGAGCCGTCCCCGCCTGCAAGTGGCGAACAATTCATCCGCCGCGTCACGTTCGGGCTCACCGGTCTGCCGCCGACGCCGGAGGAAATCGACGCGTTCGTGAGGGACACGGCGCCGGACGCCCGCGCGAAGCTCATCGACCGTCTGCTCGCCTCGCCGCAGTACGGGGAGCGCTGGGCGCGGCACTGGCTCGATCTCGCGCGTTACGCGGAGAGTGATGGGTTCGAGCACGACGCGGCGCGGCCGCACTCCTGGCGTTATCGCGATTACGTCATCAAGGCATTCAATGACGACAAGCCGTTCGACCGCTTCGTGCGCGAGCAGGTCGCCGGCGATGAGCTGTGGCCGGAATCGCCGGAGGCGTTCACGGCTACCGCCTTCCATCTGCTCGGACCGGACATGGTCGATTCCGCCGACCAGGTCCAACGACGCTTCAACACGCTCAACGACATGACCGACACCACGGCCAGCGTGTTCCTCGGGTTGACGTTCGGCTGCGCGCGCTGCCACAACCACAAGCACGAGCCATTGACGCAGCGTGATTACTTCAGCATGCAGGCATTCTTCGCGCCGGCCAACTTTGATCGCGAGCGGCTGATTCCCACCGCGGCTGAACGCGCCGCGCACGATGCCGAAGCCGCCCGATATCGCTCGCTCACCGCGTCGCAGCAGAAACAGATTGACGAACTCGAAGCGCCGTTTCGCGACCAACTCCACGCCGAGAAACTTGCCATGCTCTCCGAAGACGCCCAACTGGCGCACAAGACGCCGAAGGACAAACGCACCGTCGAGCAGGAGAACACCGTGCAGGAGACCGCGGGCATGTTGAAGATTTCCGAGGCGGAACTGATCAAGGCCATGTCCGGCGATCAAAAGGCCCGCCGCAAGCGCCTGCTCGAAGAGTTGAAAAGAATTCCCAAGCCGTCACCGCTGGCCGCCACGATGTCGCTCGCGAACACGAACGGGGCGCCGCCGAAGGTGTTCATCCTCCATCGGGGCGATTACAACCAGCCCGGCGAGGAAGTGCAGGCGGGTTTCCCCGCCATCCTCTGTAGCAGCCGACGTGAGGAGGCTCACTCTTCCAAATCCGAAATCGACGCAAG